>JAOUPQ010000023.1 GCA_029879765.1 Nitrospinota bacterium
TCTCCTTGCGCCGGGGGATGGACTCGATAATCCACACCCTGGCGCCGTTGACCGCGTCTTCCTTCAAAAGCTTGTAGTCATAATCCGACGTGACCCTTCTGGTCATATCGTAATATGTGAAGTCAGACCCCATGAAGCTGCCGCTCTTGTCCTCGGTGGCGATGCGCTTGCTCTTGCGCAGGGCAGGCAGGTACAGCCACTGGTCATCGCTCTTCTCCGGGGCGTCATAGTCATAGGTAAGAAATCCCGTGTCCTTCACATCCGCAGGGTGCAAAAAGAACATCAGGCGATATCGATCCTCGCCGAAAAACTTGGTGAACGATTTGATCCGGCGGATTCGCTTCGACCCGCTCTTGTCGATCAGCGTCATCTGCATCTCGGATATCATGTTGTCCCCTTCGTCGCGATCCTCCACCTTCTGCATTATCTCCCTGGCCTTGGCGTCATCGGCCCAAGCGGCGCCGGGGAAGGCCATGGGCAGGGCGCCCAGAAGCGCCACCATGGCGCCGCCGGCTAGAGTCTTGATCATATTCATATCTATCTCCTTGTGAATGGTTTGGTTCGTATCTCTTATGCGTCCTGGGCCACTTCTTTGGGCAATCCATTTTCCGCGCGCCAGTCTGTGCCGTCATCTTCCATGACTTTCGGATGCGCCAGGGCCATCAGCGCCGGGGCCAGCAGGAAATCCGCCAGCAAGGCCATGATGATGGCGAATCCCGTGATAAGACCGAAATTGATCAGGTTGTGCATCTCCGCGAACATGAAGATAAAGAATCCAGTGGAAAGGACGATGGTGGTGGCCAGCATGGCGCGGCCTGTGCCCAGCAGAGTCTGGCGCACAGCTTCCGGCACGTCCCCTTCCTCATGGTGGTAGCGTCGGAAGTTGTGCATGAAATGGATGGTGTCGTCCACCGCCAATCCCAGGGCGATGGATCCTGTGAGCATGGTGAACATATCCAGAGGCATCCCCAGTATCTTTATCATGGCCAGCGCCATGACGATGGGTGTCAGGTTCGGGATCATGGCGATCAGCCCCAGCTTGAAGTCACCGATAAGCAGAATCATCATCAGGGTGATGGCCACCACGGCGATGAGGTAGCTCTGGGCGGCGCTTAGTATGGTCGCCGCCAAAGTGGAACTGAACATGGGAGACAGCCCGGTCACGGTAACCTGGGCCTTCCCCGCGTACATCTCGTTTAGCGCCCTCTCCAGAGGCTTGAGGAACTCCCCATATATATACGCATCCTGCCACGGGATTTTCACCATGATCCTGGCTTTGGAAAACTGGCTGTCCACCATGTCCTCCAGGTCGTCGGAACCGGAGTTTTCAAAGAGCAGCAACTCCTGGGCGATCAACGCCTTGTCCCGCGGAATCCGGTAGTACTCCGGGTCGTTGGCGTGAAGCGCCTGGTTGATCTCCTTCACCATATCCGCCAGGGAGAGGGTCTTGCCGATATACAGAGCCGGGTGGTTGATGTTCTTTTCAATCACCGCCGGAGTGGCCTCCAGCAGATCCAGAATCTCCGGCTCGTACAGTCCGTTCACCTTGGCTGTGTCGATGACGATCTCCAGGTTGGAGGCGCCACGCATCTTTTTGTCCACCAGTTTGGTAGACTCCTTGATCTCCCATCCGTCCGGAAACCATTCGAGCACGTTGTGCCCAAAGTGGAGAGTGGAGGCGGTAAATACCGAGAGGAAAAACAACCCCACCCCGGCGCCCGCTATCTTTTTGGGATGCGTGACGGACAGGCTGGCGAAATATTCCAGGACCTTGTCCATTTTGGCGTGGCGCGCTCTTTCCGTGTCGGTGTGGGTTTCCCGAATAGGAAGGATGGCCACCATAGCTGGCAGCAGCACCAGAGTATATATCAGGGAGAGAAACACCCCGGCGCTGGCGAATATCCCAAGGTCCGCCAATGGGGCGATCTGGGCCCAGGAAAACGAGCCCAGCCCCGCCATGGTGGTGAGGCTGGTCATCACCACCGCCAGACCGGAATGGCCTACGGAAAACACCATGGCGTCCTCCTTCCCATCCCCCAGGGCGATCCGCCGGAAAAATATGGCCAGGATATGCACCGAGGCCCCCACCCCCACCGCCAGAAGAAACGATGGGAGAATCTGGGTCGGCATCTTTATCGGGGTGCCGGTCAGCGCCATCAGTCCCACGGTGGAGAGCAACGACAGGATGACAATGAAAAGCGGCATCACCACGGCGGACACCCGGCGGAACATGATGAACAGCATGGAGGATATGATCAACACTGCCATTATCATGAACTTTCGCATGTTCTGCAGCATGGTGGTCTTAAGGTCGTTGGTCACCACCTGGGTGCCGGCAATATACAATGGGAAGTCTGGCCCGGCGAATCTGGCGGCCACCTTGCGCACTGCCGCCACCATTTCCTGGCTTTGCGGATCGGAGAGGAACTCCCGTTTTTTCATGTTTTCCGGTCCGGTTGGGGCGGCGGTGTCTCCGAATCCCGCCAGGGCGTCATCCAGGGCGCCCTCGGCGGTGGAGTGGGCGTTCCCCTTCACCACAACGGTGGTGAATGTCCCATCCGCCGATATAACCAGGTTCCTGTACAGTGGATGACTAAGCACCCTGGTCTTGAGCGCGGCCAGTTCCTCATCGGTCTCCGGCAGGCTTTTTAGCAGATCCTCCACTATCAACGAATCCCCTTCCCCCCTGGTGTTGCGGATCGATATCAGACTGGTGACTTCATCCAGGTGGGGAGTCTCGTTCTCCAGGGCCTCATGAAAGCTTTTCAGCTTTACCAAAAAACCCTTGTCGAATACATCGGGGGGATTGATCGCCACAACGATCACCTCGTCGCGCCCGAACTGCTCCCGGAACGCGTCGTATGCGATGCGCACCGGATCGGTCTCCTTGATGAAACCCTCCGTGGAGGTGTCCACCTTTATATTGGGCAGGTTGGAGATGAGAGCGGCGGCGAACAGGAACATCACCGCCAGGGTCTTTAACCTGTGGCGGATTATGGTCCTGGCGAACGACGCGAAACCAAGCTCAATCCTTTTTCTTATACTCGACATCTTTTGATCCTTCGTTATCGCCGTTTCCCGGCATTTGCTGTTTGGCCCCACCGGAGGATTCCCCGGCTGGACTTGTATCTTCTTCCTCCCGCAGGATCAACCCGCGGAGAAGGATTTTCGTGATCTGCTCCGAGAGGCTGGTCTTCATTTCCTTAATAATTTCAGGATCATGCTCCATAACCCCTCCGGCATGTTTTCCCCGCAATCCCTCGGTGGCTCGCATGAAGGCGATGCCTCCCACTATCATCATATGCACCAGCACGGGGCTGACCGGAGTGAGTTTTCGCTCCTTTACACCGGTGGAGATAACTCCGATGGCGGTGCCCAGGATTTTTCGCATCATGTTATCCAGCACATCACTGGGTATGTTTGCGCCCCCTCCCGCCATTTCCCGCATCATTATCCGGGTGAAGTCCTCCCGCCCAGCCAACACCCCGTTCAACACGGTGTCCACATAGGCGGCGATCTTTTTCTCCGGAGTGGACGCCTTCCCCACATTGGCCACTATCAGGTCCGCGCCACTGGTGAGCACCCGGGAGAGAACCGCCTTGTAAAGCGCCTCCTTGCCGCCGATGTGGTAATAGATCGTGGCTTTATTCACATTGGCGTCATGGGCGATTTCATCCACCCTGGCGCCCTCATACCCCTTTTCGGCGAAGTTTTTGATCGCCGCGTCCATGATAGAGGAAAGGACATCCGGATTTCTGGAGCTATCTTCTTCCATTACAACCTTTTTCATTCATAGTTTTTGATCCCGCCGGGGAACCTTTACTAACCAGTTGGTTTAACCAGATGGTCAGTATGAACCCGGATATTTGTTTTGTCAATTTGTTTTTGGGGGCGGAATGTATTGGAACTCGAAATATTGATCGGATTTTTTCAGCTACCACCTGTGGGGTAAAAAAAAAGCCAGCCCGGATGGGCTGGCTGTAATGTATTCGTACGTTTAAGCGCCTGCGGCTTCGGCTTCCACCTTTTTAACGCGCCTTTTTGGCGCTGCGGAAAGATCGCGATCCACCAGCTCGATGATGGCCATCGGCGCGCTGTCCCCAGCCCGGTTGAAAGCGAGCTTGAACATCCGGGTATATCCCCCGTTGCGTTCCTTATATCGCTCCGCCAGGGAGGTGAAAAGCTTGTGGACGATCCCCTTGCTCCTGACAAAGCCCAAGGCTCGCCGACGGTGGGCCAGGGTCCCTTTTTTCCCCATGGTAATCATCTTGTCCGCCACGCTGCGCAGCTCCCGCGCTTTCGCCTCGGTGGTGGTGATTCTCTCATATTCCAGCAGGCTGGTCACCATGTTGCGGAACATGGCGATCCTGTGGCTTGTGGTTCTGTCGAACCTTGCGTTTTTCTTCCTGTGTCTCATGATACCTCTTTTCCCTTACAACGGCTTGGCGGCGCCGCCCTGTTCGATGGCGGTAAGCTCGTCGCGGTAATTCTCCACGTTCATCCCCAGCGAAAGCCCCATCTCTTCCAGGATCTCCTTGATCTCGTTGAGGGACTTACGGCCGAAGTTTCTGGTCTTCAGCATATCCTGATCGGTCTTTTTGACCAATTCGAATATGGATTTGATATTAGCGTTTTTCAAACAGTTAAAAGAGCGCACCGAAAGCTCCAGTTCATCCACGCTTTTGCGCAGGCTCAAGGCCACTTTCATCTTCTCTTCATTCACCGTTTGCATCACCGGCTCCACCTCTTCCTCGGTGCTGATGAAAAGGCTCAGGTGATCTTTCAGGTTCTTGGCCGCCTGGGTCAGCGCGTCATTCGGGCGCACGGCGCCGTTGGTATGGATCTCCAGGATCAGCTTGTCATAGTTGGATGACTGCTCCACCCGGGTTTCCTCCACGCGATAGGTCACCTTTCGAACCGGGGAAAAGACCGCGTCAATGGGTATCATGGCGATATCCCAGTTCGGATCCGCATTCTCCTCGGCCGGGCTGTATCCCCGTCCACTGCGCACCACCATCTCCGCCCGCAACGAAGCCTTGTCATCGGTGATAGTAACGATGTGCAGGTCTTTGTTGAGTATCTCCACATCCGGGGTGGTTTCAATGGCGGCGGCGGTATATTCGCCTTTCCCCTTTATGGACAAGACAATGGTCCGGTCCTCCGGGGTGTGCTTGCGCACAATGAGCTGTTTAATGTTGAGTATGATGTCGGACACATCCTCCACCACGCCATCGATGGTGGAAAACTCGTGGTGGATTCCCTCAAACTTCACAGCCACAACGGCGTTGCCTACGATGCTCGAGAGCATCAACCTCCTAAGGGAGTTGCCTATGGTCACGCCGAAACCCCGTTCAAAGGGTTCGGCGGTCATGACTCCGAACTCATCGGTTTGTTTTTTCTGGTCGAACTCCAGCTTTTTTGGTTTTACCAAGCCCTTCCACATGGTTCTTATGAATCCTCCATGAATGTTTTCAACAGACTGACCAGATCTCCAAGGTTTACTTGGAGTACAGCTCTACGATCAGCTGCTCCTCAATCGGAGTCTGAATGCTCTCACGCCTCGGCATGTCCGCCAGATGGCCGCTCATGGCGGCGCGATCTAAGGACAGCCAATCGGGAATTTGATTATCACCGCGGCTCTTCACGGATTCGAGCAGGTATTCCGCCTTCTTCTTTTTCTCTCGAACCGCCACTGTGTCCCCTTTCTGCAGTCTGTAGGAAGGAATGTTCACATCCTTGCCGTTGACCGAGAAATGGTTGTGCAGAACCAGCTGTCGAGACATGGCCCGACTGGGGGCGAACCCGAGCAGGTATACCACGTTATCCAACCTGGACTCCAAAAGCCGGAGCAGGTTCTCGCCAGTAACTCCGCGAGTCTTCTCGGCGATTTTGAAATAACCGCGGAACTGGGTCTCCAGGACTCCATAAATCCGCCTTACTTTCTGCTTTTCGCGCAACTGCTGGCCATATTCCTTAACTCTGGCCCGGCGCTGCCCCGCCATGCCCGGGGCATATGGTCGGCGCTCCATAGCGCATTTTTTCGAAACACACCGCTCCCCTTTGAGGAACAGCTTCAATCCTTCCCTTCGGCATAGCCTGCAGGACGGCCCGTTGTATCTGGCCAATGTATTTTCTCCTTTTACCCTATAGCGCCAATGCCATCACACCCGCCGCCTTTTGGAAGGTCGGCAACCGTTGTGCGGTATAGGTGTCACGTCTCTTATTAAATCCACTTCCAATCCTGCGGTTTGAAGAGCCCGCACGGCGGCCTCGCGCCCGGCGCCAGGCCCCTTGACAAACACTTCCACCTTCTTCATCCCCATATCCACGGCTTTGCGCCCGGCGCTCTCCGCGGCCATCTGCGCCGCATACGGAGTGCTCTTGCGCGACCCCTTGAACCCCTGGCCCCCGGCCGAAGCCCAGGACACCGTGTTTCCGGACTGGTCGGTGATGGTTACTATGGTGTTATTGAATGTGGATCGAACATGGGCAACCCCGTTGGCGCCCACCTTTTTGTCTTTTTTCTTTGATGATTCTTTCGAATCCTTTTTGTCTGCCATTGTTACTATAATTAAATATTTTTACGAACCGTCGCGATTACGGCCCGCATGGGCCAGACGCTTTCCACTCTATTTCTTCTGTTCCTTACGCCTTCCGGAACCCGCCGTCTTCACCGGGCCCTTGCGGGTCCTGGCGTTGGTGCGGGTGCGCTGCCCCCGGGCGGGCAGGCCTCTTCTGTGGCGCAGCCCGCGATAGCAGCCAATATCCATCAACCGCTTGATGGCAAACTGCGTCTCCCGGCGAAGGTCACCCTCCACCCGGTATTCTTTCTCTATAACTGTCCTAAGCCGCGCCACCTCGGCGTCGGAAAGGTCCTTCACCCGAGCATCCGGGTTGATCCCCGCCAGCTCAAGAATCTTTTTGGACGTGGTGTCGCCAATACCATATATATAGGTAAGCGCCACATCGATCCTTTTCCCGCTGGGTATGTCCACTCCTGCTATTCGAGCCATATTATCTAGACCGCCCTATCCTTGCCGCTGTTTGTGTTTAGGATTCTCACAGATCACCCGCAACACGCCCTTGCGTTTGAAGATTTTGCATTTATCGCATATCGGTTTAACCGATGCTCTGACTTTCATTGTTTCGCCGCTTTGAATTAGAATTCAGTTACCTAAAAACGTTTAATTGTACCAGAATCGTTTTAAAAACCAAGTAAAAACTAAACACCTTCACTAAGAATTGTGTAATCTCTCTCGGTCACCGCTACAGAATGCTCAAAATGGGCCGAAAGACCCCCATCCACAGTCCTAACAGTCCAGCGATCCTTCATCACTTCCACCGCCGCCGCTCCTTCGTTCACCATAGGCTCGATGGCCAGCACCATCCCTGGCCGCAGACGCACTCCCGTGCCTGGCTCTCCGAAATTCGGCACCTGGGGATCTTCGTGGGGGCTGGTTCCAATGCCATGCCCCACAAAACTTGTCACCACAGAGAAGCCTTCCTTCTCCGCCGCGGCCTGGATCGCGTGGGACACATCCCCGAGCCTGGCGCCAGGTTTTAGCTTCTCGATCCCCCGATAAAGCGCTTCTCTTGTCACCTTTATCAGCTTAAGCGCCCGCTCGCTCACCTGCCCCACTGGCAGGGTTTTGGCGGCGTCGCCATAGTACCCTTTATATTCCGCGCCCAGATCCAGCCCGATGATATCCCCTTCCTTGACTATAGTCTTGTCCGGAATACCATGAACCACCTGGTCGTTTATCGCCACGCAAAGGGTGGCGGGGAATCCTCTGTAACCTTTGAAGGAAGGAACACCTCCCAAATCCCGTATTACCGTTTCCGCTTCGCTATCCAGCTCTATGGTGCTTATTCCCGGCCTCAGTATTTCCGTCAGCCTTTTATGGGCCGCCACCACTATCTGGTTGGCCTCACGAAGTTTTTCTATCTCCTCAGCGGTACGATAATTTATCGGCATTAACCGTCCAGCATCTCAAATATCGTCTGGGTGATATCATCCACGTCCTGGCTACCGTTAACCATCCGCAGGGCGCCCAGGGTGGAGTAGTAATACCTCAAGGTATTAGCCTGCTCCTCGTAAACCTCGAGCCTTCTCATGATGGTCTCTTCGCGGTCGTCCTCGCGTTGGTACAGCATGCCACCGCACTTGTCGCAAACATCGGGCATTTTTGAGGGGCTATACTCCACATGGAACATGGAATTGCATTCCCGACATGTGCGTCTTCCAGTGACCCGGTTGACCAGCAGCTCCGTGTCCACAGATAAATCCAGAACCACGTCTATATCATGCCCATCCATACCGATGAGAGTTTCAGACAGCGCTTCGGCCTGGTCCAGGTTCCTAGGATAGCCATCCAGAATGAATCCCTTGGAGCAGTCAGGCTCAAAAAGCCGGTCGTTCACCATGCCGATGACCACCTCATCCGGAACCAGATTGCCGTCATCCATATAAGCCTGGGCCCGTCTTCCCAGATCTGTCTGTTCCTTTACGTTCTTCCTGAGAATATCCCCGGTGGATATATGGGGGATTCCGTATTTTTCTATTATCCTTTTCGCCTGCGTGCCTTTCCCTGCCCCTGGGGGGCCCAACATAATGACCTTCATCAGAATGCTCCTCTTTGGCCTACCTGCGGCCCCTTAGTGATCCTCGTTTGACGAACCGGTCGTAGCTTCTCATGACCAGGTGGGATTCTATCTGGGAAAGAGTATCCATTCCCACTCCCACCACTATCAAAAGCCCAGTGCCGCCAAAGTAGAAAGGGACGCTGAGCCATGCCACCAACACGTCTGGAATAACACAAACCGCCGCCAGATAGCAAGCGCCGGTGAAGGTTATCCTGGAAAGCACCTTGTCGATATAATCCATAGTGGGTTTGCCCGGCCTGATTCCGGGAATAAAACCACCTGATTTTTTCAGGTTTTCAGCCACGTCCGAGGGTTTGAAGATGATCGCCGTATAGAAAAAGCAGAAAAAGAATATCATTCCCACATAAAAGAACTCATACCCCAGTTGGCCAGGCTGCAAAAATCCCTGCACAAAGGAAAGCCAGCCAGGAGCGCTTTCGGCGGGAATAAACTGGGCTATGGTGCCTGGAACCATGATCAAAGAGGACGCGAATATGGGTGGTATGACACCCGATGTATTCAGCTTCAGCGGCAGGTGGGTCTGGGGTCCGGCGTATTGCCGCCTACCTACCTGGCGCTTGGCGTGATGAATCGGAATTCGCCGCTGGCTGGTCTCCAGGAATATTATCGCAGCGATAACCGCCAGCATCATCACCAGCAGACCGACCATGATTACGGCGTTAAGCTCGCCAATGCTTATCTTCTGGAATGTCTGGATAATCGCCACGGGAAGATCCGCCACGATTCCGGCGAATATGATCAGTGATATTCCGTTGCCAATCCCTCGCTCGGTGATCTGCTCGCCAAGCCACATAAGGAAGGCAGTCCCCGCCGCCAGGGTTATAACCGTCATTATCCGGAACGTCCAGCCAGGCTCGGTCACCACCAACATCCCCTCGGAGGGTTGCAGCGATTCCAGCCAGAAACTGATGCCAAGTCCTTGTATGGAGGCCAGGATAACAGTTCCAAAACGGGTGTATTTGGTAATCACCCGCTGGCCCGCTTCCCCCTCTTTCTTTAGTTTCTCCAGGGTGGGCACCACCACGGTGAGCAACTGGATGATGATCGAGGAGCTGATGTAGGGCATGATCCCCAGGGCGAAAATCGTCGCCTGGGAAAGGTTCGACCCGGTGAACATGTCGAACATGCCCAGTATGGTCCCCTGCATGCTCCGGAAAAACTCCGCCAGCACCGCGGAGTTGACTCCCGGTGTGGGGATATGAGAACCAATCCGGAACACAAAAAGCATCCCGATGGTAAAAAGGATTCGATTCTTTAATTCAGGAATCTTGAAGATTCCTGTTACGCCTTCTCCCGCCACTTTATTTCTGGACCGTTTCGGCCGTTCCGCCGGCTTTTTCTATTTTTTCCACCGCCGATTTGGAAAACTTGGCGGCCTTTATGACCAGCGGCCCGGAGATCTCTCCCCTGCCCAATATCTTCAGCGGCTTGTTTGCGCTGGTCATACCATGCTCCCTAAGAACCTGGGCCGTCACTTCGCCGGTCAGGTTCATTTTTGCGATCGTATCCAGGTTGATTATTGAATACTCAGTCCTGAATATATTGGTGAACCCTCTTTTGGGCAGCCGCCTTATTATCGGCATCTGGCCACCCTCAAAGCGAGGATGCCTGGGTCCACCAGAGCGGGCGTTCTGCCCTTTGGTGCCTTTGCCAGCGGTTGTCCCCTGGCCCGACCCCGCGCCGCGGCCAACTCTCTTGCGTCCCTTGCGGGAGCCCGCCGCCGGTTTTAAATCATCTATTTTCATATTTCAGTCCTTTGCGCCGATTTTATTCGCCGGCCTGTCTGCGGTTGGTGATCTCTTCCGGATCCATCAACTGGTTCAGTCCGTCCATGGTGGCCAGCGCCATGTTCATCTGGTTGCTTGTCCCCAGGGATTTTGTCAAAATATCGCGCACACCAGCCACTTCCATAATGGCTCGCACCGCTCCGCCTGCGATCACTCCAGTTCCCCTGGACGCCGGCTTCATCATAACCTTGCCCGCGCCAAAATGCCCCATCACCTGGAAGGGGATGGTGCCGTTTTGTATGAACACCTTGCGCATGTTCTTCTTCGCCTTGGCCACGGCCTTCCGGAACGCCTCCGGCACTTCGTTGGCTTTGCCCATGCCCAGCCCGACACTGCCCGACTTGTCCCCCACCGCCACCAGGGCGGAGAAAGAAAACCGTCTTCCGCCCTTCACCACTTTGGCGACGCGGTTTAAAAACACCTGTTTTTCCACCAGCTCCCGCTCCGAAGACTGTTCGCCGTCGGTGGGACGATCTTTTCCCCTCTGTCTGCCTTGCTTCACAATATCAATCCCTTTTCCCTCATGGCTTCGGCGAATACTTTCACCCGCCCATGATACAACTTGCCGTTTCTATCGAAAACCACCGTGGATATTCCTGACGCTTTCATTTTATCCGCCAACGCCTCGCCGATCTGACGGGCAGCCACCGCGTTTTTGCCTTTGGCGGGGCTATCCTTTCCCAGCGAACTCAGAGACACCAGGGTCCTGCCGGCGTCGTCGTCTATAACCTGGGCGATAATGTTCTTGTTGGAGAAACAGACGCTGACCCGTGGCCTTTCCGAAGTTCCACGAATCTTCTTTCTGATCCTGGCCTTGCGAGCCATCAATCGCCTTTTGGAGTCTAGAACCCTTTTCATAGAGCTTTTTCCTATTTAGTCGCGGTCTTGCCCGCTTTACGCCTGATTCTTTCGGTGCTGTATCGCACGCCTTTTCCCTTGTAGGGCTCCGGCTTGCGCAGCTTCCTTATATTGGCGGCCACCTGGCCCACCATATGCTTGTCCGGCCCCGAAACCAAAACCTCGGTCTTTTTCGGCGCGGTCAAAGTAATCCCTTCCGGTGGATCCACCGTTATGGTGTGGGTGTATCCCAGCGAAAACTCCAGGGACTTCCCTTTCTGGTTAACCTGATACCCCACTCCCTCGATCAGGAGGGTTTTGCTGAATCCGGCGCTCACACCCAGGGTCATGTTGTTGATCAAAGCCCGGGTCAGGCCGTGCAGCGCCCTGCTCTGGCCCGAATCATCCGGCCGCGTGACCACCACCGAGCCATCTTTTATCTCCACGGTGATCCGCGGGTCGAAGCTCTGCTCCAGGCGCCCAAGCTTCCCCTTCACAGCGACCTTGGATCCGTCGATTTTAACTTCCACGCCAGCGGGAATCGCTACCGGCTGCTTACCTACTCTGGACATCGCCCCTTACCAAATATGACAAAGCACTTCACCGCCCACTTTGGCCTCTCTGGCCTCGGCGTCGGTTAGTATGCCTTTGTTTGTCGATAATATCGCCGCCCCGGTGCCGGAGAGCACGGGTTTGAGCTCATCGGAGCTCATGTACACCCGCCTGCCAGGTGTGGAAATCCTCTTGATTCCCCTTATGGCCGGCTTGCCATCAATATATTTCAGCTTGATGGCGATTTTCCCCTGGACACCCTGCCTCAGGATCTTAAACGCCCCTATGTAGCCCTCCTGGGCCAACAGAGCGGCCATCTCCGCCTTTATCTTGGATGCGGGTACGGTGAGCATATCATGCCGGGCCGTACTTGCGTTGCGGATGCTGGACAACATGTCAGCGATCGGATCAGTCATACACATATTATTTTATACCTCCAGCCAGACTTTCATCACCAGCTGCTCTTTGTGACGCCGGGCACCTGCCCTTCCAGGGAAAGTTTGCGGAAGCAAACCCGGCATAGCGCGAATTTCCTCAGGTATCCCCTGGGCCTGCCGCAATGGCGACATCGATTGTAGGCCTGGGTGGAAAACTTGGGCTTCCGTTTCTGTTTTGCAATCATGGATTTTTTGGCCATATATCCTCCTTGTCAGTTCCTAAAGGGCATTCCCAGGGCCGCCAGCAGGCTTCGCGCCTCGGCGTCGGTCCCCGCGGAGGTGACCATGCTTATATTAAGACCCAGCACTTTGCTGACCTTATCGTAATCAACTTCCGGAAAGATCAACTGCTCCTTTACTCCCAGAGTATAGTTGCCATGACCATCGAATCCCTTGCCGGAGACTCCTCGAAAGTCCCTGATTCTGGGAATGGCCGCGGTGATCAGTCTTTCAAGAAACTGGTACATCCTCTTGCCACGGATGGTGACACACACACCCACCTGGGCGCCCTCCCGCAGCTTGAAGTTGCTTATGGCTTTACGCGCTCGGGTGATCACCGGCTTCTGCCCCGATATCCTGGTCAGCGTATATACGCCGTCATCGATTATCTTGGCGTTCTGCAGCGCTTCCCCCAAACCCATATTCAGCACCACTTTTTCAAGGCGTGGCGCCTGCATCACACTCTTGTACCCAAACTCCTTCATGAGAATGGGAATTATCTCTTTATTGTATTTTTGCTCAAGGCCGGACATTAACTATTACCTCAACCCAGGTCCATCATTTCGCCGCATTTGCGACATATTCGTACTTTCTTGCCATCTTCCAGCTTTTTATGGCCGATCCTCACCGGCTTTTCGCACTTTGTGCAAAAAGGCTGCACATTGCTGGCGTCGATCTTAGCTTCCTTCTCGATAATCCCTCCCTGCCTTTGCTGCTGGGTGGGGCGCTGATGGCGCTTTACGATATTCACCTTTTCCACGATAACCCGCCCTTCGGAGGGAATCGCTTCTAGCACTTTACCTTTTTTCCCTTTGTCAGCGCCGGAGATCACCACGACAACGTCGTTCTTCTTCACATTCATCGTTCGGTTCTTAATGCTTCTTTCCATCAAAGCACCTCAGGCGCAAGAGAGACTATCTTCATGAACATCTTCGCCCGCAGCTCCCGGCCTACCGGGCCGAAGATGCGGGTTCCGATAACCTCGCGGTCGTCATTCAACAACACCGCTGCGTTTTCGTCAAACTTGATATACGTTCCGTTGCTTCTGCGGATCCCCTTGGCCACCCGCACCACCACCGCGTTGCGCACGGTTCCCTTTTTCTCTTTCGAGTTGGGGATCGCCTCTATAACGGCCACTTTTATCACATCTCCTATGGTGGCGTATCTTCGATGATGCCCACCCATAACTTTTATGCAGCGCACCCGGCGAGCCCCGGAATTATCCGCCACACTGAGAACTGTCCTTAGCTGAATCATAATCTACACCCGTTCACACAGTGCTCTTGGCGATCACTTCGCCAACGCGCCATCTTTTCAATTTGGAGATCGGCTTCGTCTCCACTATTTTGACGGTATCGCCAACCTTAAGGTCTTCTCTTTCGTTGTGCGCGTAGTAGCGCTTGCTGCGGATGACGATCTTCTTGAACAAAGGATGCTGCACCCGACGCTCGACCTTCACTACCACGGTCTTGGCCATCTTGTTGCTGACAACCTTGCCGATCCTTGTCTTGGTCTCGCCGCGCTTGGTTTCCACCGTCATGCGTTCTCCTTGCCATCTGCGGCTTTGTCGCCTTTGGCGGCCTCGCCGCCACCTGTGGCGGCCAACTTGCGGCGCTGGCTCTGGGCGGTGAGCGCCTTTGCTATATCCCTGCGAATGTTTCGCAGCTTCACCGGGCTATCGAGCTGCCCTGTGGCGTGTTGGAACCTCATCTTCAAATAACTTTCCCTCATCTCGCCGAGGCGCACAACCAGCTCCTCGTCCGAAGATTGAGCAAATTCGGAAAACTTCATATTATAAAACTCCTCTTCTCGGCGTCGAGAAACCTGGTCTTCAGCGGAAGCTTATAGGAAGCCAGCCGCATGGCCTGCTGGGCGTCTTCCGGATCCACTCCGTCCAGCTCAAAAAGAACCCGGCCGCGCTTCACCCGGGCCACCCAGTATTCCGGCGCGCCCTTGCCTTTGCCCATCCTGGTCTCCGCCGGCTTGGAACTGACCGGCTTATCCGGGAATATCCTTATCCACAACTTGCCGCCACGCTTTACGCGACGGGTGATGGCTATACGGGCCGCCTCTATCTGCCGGTCGGTTATCCAACCCGGCTCCAGAGTCTGCAACGCGAACTTGCCAAAACTTATGCTCGATCCCCTCCAGGCCAAACCTTTGGTCCGGCCCTTCATCCTTTTTCGGTACTTGACCTTCTTCGGCATTAACATCGGTCTACTCCTCGCCTGCCATATCGCCGGTTGTGGAAGGCTCTTCCTTGGCCAGATCCGCCTTAGCGGCCTCCACCGCCTCTTCTATTTTAAGTTGGCTGCGCAGCTTGCGTTGCTCCTCCAGCCGACGCGCCTCGCGCCCGAAAAACTTGTCCCCCGTGTACACCCAGACCTTCACACCGATGATTCCGGTGCCGGTCTTGGAAGCGGCGAATCCATAATCTATATCTGCCCGGATGGTCTGCAGGGGAACCCGCCCTTCGCGATACCATTCGGTGCGGGCTATATCCGCCCCCACCAAACGCCCTGCGCAGTTGACCCGGATCCCCTTGGCGCCAAACTTCATGGCGGTGGTCACCGCTTTTTTCATGGCCTTGCGGAACATAACCCGGCGCTCCAGCTGCAGAGCGATACTCTCCGCCACCAGCTGGGCGGAAAGCTCCGGCTTGCGAACTTCCTTGATATCGAGCAGGATTTCCTTGCCCGGTGTCAATTTCTGCAGGCTGCTTTTCAGTCGATCCACTTCCTGCCCTTTCTTGCCGATGATAATCCCCGGCCGGGCGGCGAATATCCTGATCTTGACCTGGTTTCCTTTTCTTTCGATCTGAATGTTGGAAATTCCGGCGTGGTAAAGATCTTTCTTTATAAACTTTCGGAGCGCCAGATCGCTGTGCAGATTATCCTTATAATCCGACGATGTATTGTACCAGTTGGAATCCCAGGACCGGATGGCGCCCAGCCGAAACCCTAATGGATGTACTTTTTGACCCATCTACTAATCCTCTTTCTTCTTTTTCGCGGGAGCTTTCGCCTTGGCCTTGGCGGGAGCCTTCTTTTCCTTTGGGGCCTTCTCCGCCTTGTCAGCCTCTACCTTGGGCTTGGCGGCCTTTTTAGGCTCCGAGGCTTTTTTCTCCGCTCCTTTGTCCGCATCTTTTTTGGCGGCGCGTTTTTTAGCTTTCTTGGCTTCCGCTTCTTCCCTGCGTTTGGCTTCTTCGGCCTTGGCCACCAGGTCCTCTTTCACCACGATGGTGATATGGCTGGTGGGATGGCGGATGACATCGGCCCGGCCTCGAGCCCGGGGCATATAGCGCCGATAGGAGGGGCCTCCACACACCCACACCTGGCTCACTTCCAGAATGCCGGTGTCTTCCACTTTCTTCTCCTCGGCGTTTGCCACTGCGGAGTTTAAAAGCTTAAGCATCACCTGGGCGCTTTTCTTGTTTGCGAAGGTGAGGATCTTAACCGCATCCTCCACTTTCCGTCCACGAATCATGTTGGCCACAAGCCTGGTTTTATAGGGCGACACCCTGAAATATCTCAACGTGGCTCTGGCTTCAATTGCTTCCATACGAGGCCTTACTTTTTGTAAAAACAACAACCGGCGCCGGGTATTGATCCGGCGCCGCTAATCTGGTCAACCATTCGACCGTCTTCGAGAATAAGCGTGTAAGTATAATTTCGGGCGTTCCCTCTGTCAACATAATTTAATGGTTAATTTTCAATTGTCTTTCTTCTTTCGGCGGCGGCGTGGGCCGAGGGGAAACATTTTGCCCAAAAAGAGTGGTAAAATCGAGGGCTGAATTGTCAAAACCGCAGTTTGACGCTGCCGGAAAGGGGTTAAATGAAAATTGTCGTCGCCGGAGCGGGCGCCGTGGGGGGATACTACGGGGCCATGCTGGCCCGGGCCGGGCATGAACTCTTCTTTATCGCCAGGGGCGCCCATCTGGACGCTATACGGAAAAATGGACTCCATGTGCAAAGTTATATAGGCGATTTTTCCATTTCAGCCCCCTGTGGCCAGGATTCATCCCCGTTCGGTCCGGCGGACCTGATCCTCGTATGTTTCAAGAGTTATCAGACCAAATCAACCGTGGAGCTGTTCTCCTCCTGTGTCGGGGGGGATACTGCGATCCTCTCTTTGCAAAACGGGGTGGACAATGAATTGGTCCTGGCCAAGGCGTTTGGCCAGGAGCGGGTTTTGGGCGCGGTGGCTTTCATCGGCGCCAGGGTGGAAAGGCCGGGAGTGATACTGCACACCGGTTTCGGCTCTCTGGCCCTGGGGGAGCTATTTGCCGAACCAGGGGCCAGGGCGCAACGCCTGGGGGAGATGTTTGAAATGGCCGGGATCAAGTGCCGGGTCAGCGCCAATATCAAAAAGGATATCTACGCCAAGATGGTGTGGAACGTCGGGTTCAACGGCATATGCTCCATCCTGGATTGCTCCGCCGGGGAAGCGTTGGGATCCCCTTCCACCCGAGGGCTGGTCCGGTCCGCGATGATGGAGTGGATAGCAGTGGCCAGGGGGGTGGGAGTGGAACTGGATGAGGAGATGGTGGAGAGGAATATAGAGACCACTGCCAAGGGGGGAGAGGTGGTTCCGTCCATGGTGATGGACAAGAGAAATGGGAGGATAATGGAAATCGATTCAATAATAGGAAAAGTGGTGGAGCTAGGATTGGCAACCAGCACCCCCACGCCGGTGAATCAGTTTATCCTGGATATTCTGAGTTTTCACAATGCAAAAGCGAAGGGGAGAATCGACCAGGGGTGACATTCAAGACCCGGATTGTCACCCCCTGCCCTTGATTGAAGTTAAAAAGGAGAGAAAGGGAACCCACCCCTTCTCTCCATATAAAGCAAATCGCCCCACATATCGATTTGACCGCATACAAGTTATTGGAAACCTAAACCGCCATCTCCATTTCCTTGTACATGCATCGCTCGCATTTGTGGTTATCCAGCCTGCCGCAATTCACACAAGACACCTCGTCGGGCAAGACCCGCAGCATCCCGCCACAGTGGTAACAGTGTGTTTTGCCATATATTATCTCTTTTTCGCTTTTCACAGGCTGCTTCGCCAAGCTGGATTTTTTGCTTGTTCTTGTTACAGTCTTCTTCGCGCGTTTCATTGTAATTACTGCTCCTTTTCCATTCACTAGAAAGATGGTGTATTTAAATTAAAGATGCAAATGATTTTTGCTTTTCCATTATTTTGGAATAACATGCTATAATTTTTCGAAGAAATCAAGCCAAATCAACAGAATTACTCAATATGTCTGACATAAAACTTTACTGCACCACCTGGTGCCCCGATTGCCACGCCGCAAAAAGGGTTCTGGACGAAAAGGGGATCGCCTATCAGGAGATCGATATCGATGAGCATCCGGAGGTGGTTCCCGTCATAGTGGCCGCCCGGGGGAAAAGAGTGGTCCCCACTCTGGAATATGAAGGCTCGTTCATGGATGGTAACCATTTCCAGCGGGGCAAGTTCGAAAGGGATCTGGAGCAACTGCTGGGGCAGAAGAGCGAATAAACGCCTGAAGCGGAAGGTATTACCCCCCCCTCCTCTCGGCGGGTCATCCCCCCTTCATGGGGTTTTTGGCTTCACCCTCCGCTTTTTCTCCAGTTTCTTTATTCGCTCCTCATTCTCCCGCAGCTTGGCGTTTTGCAGTTCCAGCAGGGCTTTAAGCTCTGCGTTTTCCGCGGATAGCTTCTCCACCTGGGCCTGGGCTTCCATCAACCTTCTGGCCAGCAGGGCGGGATCCTTCTTGTCGCTGAGGGGTATGATCTTCACCTCTATTCCCACATCCCTGGCCACCACGGCGTATTTGGCTTCGCTTTTCAACGCTATCTCCAGCCGCACCGCCTTGGCTTTCTTGAATTCATACAGGGATATTTTATCCACCAGATCGTCATCTATGATGATGGGAGAGGCGGGAATCATGTTTCTGGCCGGAAGGAGCTCCAGAACCAGCCGGGGGGGATTTTCCAACATATAAGTGGTATGCTTCACCGGGATGTTGGTGACCAGGATTATCGTCTTCTCCGACAGGTTCATGGCGCTTTTTATATCCTGGAGCTCGGCCACTTCATCGGTCTTTTCCACCACGGGGGGGGAGGCTTTCGGCTCCGCCATGCTCACCCTCTGTCCAGTCCAGCATCCGGCCTGCGACGCGGCCAGAAAAAGGAGCAAAAAGACGCAGCGCCATGCGCCATATCCGGTTTGTCGCTTTATGTTGTGTGTGAAAGCCATGTGTGGAATATAGCCGCAAGCCGCGCGTGGGTCAAGGGGCGGGGCGCAAACCGCTGGCGCGGGTATCCTGAATTCAGCGTCCAGCCAGGCCGGATTGGGGCCTGTTTCAACGAATACCCAAGCACACTGCCAGTAGAAGAATATTCTTCTCTCTGATCTGTATGGTTTATAATCTGGGTTGAGCTGCGAGGAGGGGGAAGACGCCCGGAGGCAGCCGGATATATTTCGGTGGAAAGCTAATATGACGATCTTGTTCATTATTTTCGGGGCTGTTTTGGGGGCGGTGCTCAATGGATTGGATGGCTTTTTCTGGGGTGGTTTGATTGGCTACATGTTCAGCGCAATTCTCGACTTGAAAGGGAGGGTTGAAGAACTTGAAAAGCAGGTGAAACCGGACAAGGAAACGTCTTCCGAACAAAGAACGCCAGTGGGAAGGACAGTATTTCCTCTCTTCGAGATGGAGTCAACCCTCGACGACATGAAATCCGATATAGAGTTCCCACATGTGGACAGCGAACCGGCTCGCTCCCAGGAGCACGAGCGGCAAGAAGTCG
>JAOUPQ010000174.1 GCA_029879765.1 Nitrospinota bacterium
GAAAGGGGAGGGGAGGTGGTGTTTTTCACTCCCATGGGCCAGCCCACCACCGTGGCCATTCGCGACAACGGCGTGGGGATCGCGGATGAAATGCTGCCCAAGATTTTCCGCCATGACCTGAAAACAACCACCGAAGGAACCGAAGGGGAAAAAGGAACGGGGCTGGCCCTGCCCCTGTGCCGGGAGATCCTGCGCGCCCACAAAGGGGACCTGTCGGTGGAATCCTCCCGGGGAGGCGGAAGCGTGTTCTATGCCCGGCTTCCGGAAAGAAGGCCAAAGGTGCTGGTGGTGGACGACCAGCCCATCGCCAGGAAGAAGATTCGCATGCTGCTGGCCCCCACCAACGCCGAAGTGCTGGAAGTGGAAAGCGCCACGGAAGCCATGAGCAGGGCCGTGGCGCAGCCTCCGGACCTGATATGTCTGGACCTGAATATGCCGGGAGTGGATGGTTATGAAGTTCTGGAAACCCTGAAGCGCTCCCAGGACACCAGCGCCTTTCCCATTATTGTGATCACTTCTGATGACAGGGTGGAAACCAGGGAAAAGGCGATAAGGCTGGGCGCCGATGACTTTATCACAAAGAAGGTGTTGGAGTCGGAACTGTTGCCCAGAGCCAGAAAGTTCATCATCTGACGGGAAGGTTTCCCTACCTGCGAATGGCCAGCACCACGGCCAGCCTGCCTAGCAGCTCATCCCTGGTTCCCCACACCTTCATTTCATAAACGGCTCTGTCGTCATAGCGCGGCGCGTCCGCATGTTTCTTCAGCCATGCGGCCATCCCCTTTTTTATGGTGGAGTTCAGCTTCTGCCTGTCCTGGGGCCAGGCGGAAAGATGAATCCCCACTATCCCCCCCATCCTCGGAGGGAGGCCATCGGGGCTGGTTTCTTTCTGTCGTATCAGTTCCGTGGCCTTCTCCTTGTCCAGCCTGGGGATTTCGTGGAAAACAAACGCCCGCTCTATCCTCCTGCTTTTGGCGTCCTGGGCCCAGGCCTCGGGCCATGCGCCATCCTTGCCGGAAAGCTTTGGCTCCACAGCCCCCAGGGCCGGAGGTCTTTTTGGCTTGTATACTTCCCCCGGTTCACCCTGGGCTGCCACCCCCGCGGCGCCTGGGGCGGCCGGGGCGAAATATGCCGGCTTCCGCGGACGGTACACTCCGTCATCAGGCTCGCTGGTGTCTTCGGGGGCTGGCGGCCGGACGGGAGGGGGAGGGGGCGGCTTTGGAGTGGCGGAGCGGATGGTCATCGCCAGAATCCCCAGCGAGGCCAAACCGGCCAGCGCCATCCCGCCGGAAACCATGGGCTGAAAGGATAACCATTCGGGAGCCATCGCCCCGAGGGAAAGGAACAAAGCGGCCAGGGCGCAGGACCGGGCAGGCTTTTTTTCCAGCAAGCCGTGGAGCCTGGGGGCGAAAAATATGAATATCTCCAGAGGCTCGAGAACAAGCATAAGGCCGATCCATACCGCCAGAAATCCAAAAAACCGGAACATCATGGCCAGGGCCGCCTTATGCCCCGCAGGGGGGGTATACATCCGCTCCAGGGGCGCCTCCCCTTTCATGAAGCCCATGACAGAGCCTCCATGGGGGAGTATGGCTGGTGTCAGTGTCGTGGCGCTCTGTCGCGCCAGGATGGTGGCAGGCTCCGGTGTGGAATACCAGAAGGTTATCCGGGTGTCGCCGATAGCTGGACTCTGGGGGTTGTATCCCTTGTATAAATAGCCATCCCGCAGCTTGAAGTTCATTCGCATCTTGTCCGGAAGCCTGTCGAAATCCGGCTGGGCAAGGGCAAGCGGCTTAAGCCCGTTATATCCGGCGCATAGCCGTCCATCGATCAGAAACTTTCCCATCCGGGCGGTTTTGGCGGCAAACCCCTGGGAAGGATACGGTTTATTGTCCGGGTTGACGTGGCCTCTTTTTACGTATCTGGTCGAGTCGATCCAATCCTCGGACCATTCTATGGAGTAGGTATAACTCTTGTTAATTCCATCCCCCTTCCCGAGGTTCTCCACCCACTGGTAAGTCTCCACCCTTCGCGTCAGGCAAATAGCATCGACTTTTATCTTGAACAGGGAATCCTCCACAGGGCCCACGCCGTCGACCTTGCCCTGGACGTGGACAAGCTTCCCCTCATATTCGGGAAAGATGAAACTGTCCGGAACAGACTCGGCGCCATACACCCCGTCCGACAGGGCGATGATGGCCACGATGGCGCGTTTCTCGTTGAAGGAAAAAAAGTACAGAGCGGACGCAATGGCGGCCAGCCCGATAATCAGGTTGACCATGGGGTTGGGCGATAAACTCCACCCCAGGGGCGGCTCGGCGCTATCGGAAGGTTCGCTGCTGGGATCCATGTTCCTTAAAAGTTTAAGATAACGGCAAAAGCCAGCCGAGGGAGACGGCTCTCCTCGCTGGAAGTGATTATACTTTCGGAGGGGGATGTGTGCAACTTTCGGGGTGAAATAGTGAAGGGAGCGAATCGGGGCGGCGTTGGCTGGGCATGGAATTTGCTCTCTGCTGCTATGACAAAAGTTGTTGCAGATACTCCTTAATAATAAAGGGGAAAAATACGCATGTAACATTTCTGGTGCTATGTTTCTTCTTCTGTTGAACTCTATTGGTTGAATGAAGAAGTGGAATTGAATAGAATGATACTTTGAAGATATACATTCGGTGGAAAGAGGAAAAGGCTGATGAAGAAAAAATCCATTGTGATTGTTTCGTTGGTGTTATTGGCGCTTCTGATCGCAGGGGTCGTGTTCATCCCAAATCCCGTGGGCGCCAGGATCATGAGCGAGGCCAAGGCCAACGGATACATTCAATACCATCCATTGGAGGCCTATGACATGGCCCGGATGATATGCACCCAGTGCCACTCTGACGAGCGGATTAAAATGTATTGTCCCAGGTGCGGCCCCCCCTTCGTGGCGGTGGTTCCCCACATGCAGACGTTTATAGAAAACTATCGCAAAACCAAGCCGGACGTGAAATTCGTCAACATAACCGAGCCTCAGGCGGTGGCCATTGTGCAGGTGTGGAACGCATTGGTGGGCAACTGGGAGAAGGACTTCCGGGAGCAGGATATATTGAAGCTCATCGGCCATTACGACCAGTTGAAGGCCCTGTATCTGACCCCGGTGGATCAACGCCCCATAGAGGCTTTTCTCTCCGGCAGGGAGGAGCTTAAGATCGGCCACATGACCGGCCTGGAGCAGATGCAAAGAAAGCTGGGAACGCCGGAGAACAACCCCAAGCCCTTGCAGGAGCCGACCACGGAGGCGAATCCTTCCGACGCCGGAGCGAATCAACACAACCATGACCATGACCACGCAGACCACAAGCATTGACGGCCAGGCGGGGCCCGAGCTCCCCGCCGACGCCGGGTCGAAGGTTGATTTCTCCCGGAAGGTGAACAGGCTGATCCTGCTGGCTGCTGCGGCGGTGTTGCTCAACGCGGTGTACGATTACTCCGCCCGCCCCGTGGAAGCCAAGCTGCTGGACCAGGGGGATCCTATCCCCGAGTTCAGCCTGAACCTGCTCGATGGAGGCCAGGCCTCCCGCCAGGGGTTCATGGGCAGGCCGATGCTCTATTACTTTTACGCCAACTGGTGCCCCTGCTCCCACGAGTCGGTGGTGAATATTCGAAAGGCCGTGGAGGAAGGGAAGGCCGCCGGATTGGGCGTCATGTTCGTGGGGATCCAGGACTCCCGGGAAAACCTGGAAAAGTTCGCCAGAACCCACAAGCTCCAATTCCCCGTGGCGGTGGAAGGGGGCCAGATGTTTTCCGACCGGGTGGGGATCAGCGTCACTCCCACCACGGTATTTGTGGACAGCGCCGGAGTGGTGCAGTCCTTCTTTGTGGGAAAGGTGGAAAGGTTCGGCCAGCTTGAGGATGGCCTGAAAAGTATAATGCCGCAAGGCCAGCCCGGCGCCACGCCGTCGCCTGCTTAAATACGGAGTAGTATCTGCATATGTCCCTGATCGACGCATTCGCCGGTGGCGTCCATGCCTTATTTTCCATATGGATCTTCTGCCTGATGCAGGTGATCCCGTTCTTCGTGGCCTATGTCATCGGCTCGACTCTGCTGGAGCGAGACCAGGATCCATCGGTGAAACCGTGGCGCTCTTTCGGGATGAACCTGGCCATGGCCACCACGGGGTTCATCGTCGTGTTCACCATCATGGGGTTGAGCGCCACCGCCCTGTCCAAGGCGCTGTTCGCCCATGTGTCGATCGCCAACCAGTTCGGCGCGGTGATCATCGCCCTGCTGGCGCTCCATATCGCCGGGGCGCTGACCCTGGATGGCAAGTCCACAGCAGTCAGGATCGGCGCCAGGGTTTCCGGCCTGGCCCTGGGCGCGGCATTGGCCCTGGCGTACAAGCCGTGCGTCACCCCCACGTTGACTTATATCTACGGCCTGACCCAGGGGGAGCAGACCGTGGCCCGCGGCGGGCTTTTGCTGGTGGTGTATACAGTGGGGGAGTTCATGGTCATCTCCGCGCTGGCGGCCGGGTTGCTGGCTCTTGCGCTGAAAGCCAAAGGCCCCGGCGCGCGAAAGGGGATCCGCATCGCGGCGGCGGTGGTGATGATGGCGATCAGCGTGATGATACTTACAAACAAAATGACGATATACAAAGGCTTTTTGGTGGGAGGGTTTGTGAATCAGCCGGGCCACGACCACAGCCAGATGGATCACAGTAAGATGAACCACGACAACATGGAACAGATGGATCACAGCCAGATGGACCACGGCGCCATGGACCATATGAACCATGGCGGCCAGGAGAAGGAGAAATAATATGAGCGCCAGAAAAAGATTGTGGGCAATGGCTTTCGCGGCGATGGCGCTGGCTTTTATATCAGGCGTCTCCTCCGCCGGCGCAGCCTATGAAAAGGATCTGGTTGTGGGCCGGATGAAGGTCACCCTGATGCCGGAGTACGACTCCCTCCAGGTGCTGGTGATCATGGAAGGAAAGTTCGCCGACAAGAGCAGGTTCCCCGCCGAGGCGCGCTTCGGGTTGCCCATGGAGGTGACAAAACTCACCGATGTATGCAGTCTTTCGCCGGGAGGGCATCACTTCTGTCAGCTCTTCGACATCAAGACCGAGGGGGGCGAGAAAATGGTGGATGTGAAACTGCCATACTCCGATTTCTTCATCGACTTCCAGTACGCCCCCTTCTCCCCCATCCGCGGGGTGGCGCGCAAATTCGTCCATGAGATTCCGGCGCTGTACGCCATAAACAACCTGGAAGTGCATGTGCAAAAGCCGGCCAGGGCGGGAAAGTTTGA
This sequence comes from Nitrospinota bacterium, assembly GCA_029879765.1. Classification (GTDB taxonomy): domain Bacteria; phylum Nitrospinota_A; class UBA7883; order UBA7883; family UBA7883; genus JAOUMU01. The sequence continues at coordinate 5,288 of JAOUPQ010000174.1, forward strand.
AATCACACCAGGCTGGGCGGGGACTTATGAAAAGGAAGGGTTCGAATATTACAAGTACCTGTTCCAGGATATAAAGGCGGGACAGAAGACGCGGATATCGGTCTCCTATTCCAAAGAGGACACCATGCCCTCGGTGGAGAAGCAGTATAGCGCCATGGCCACGCCGGAGATGTTCTCCGGCCATACCGGCGAGATCCTTCTGGCCGTCGGCGTCCTGGGCTTTCTGGGCATATGGGTGTTGCGCCGCAGGGCCGGAAAGAAGGCTTCCTCATGACCAGGGCCATCGTCGCCACGGTCTCTTTCGGTGTGGTGGTCACCATCCTCGCCGCCCGGTATATCTTTCTTGTCTCCGCGCCGGACAACTCGGTGATGGGGGTTTCCCATTCCCTGGCCTGCCCCTGCGAGTGCCCCATGGTGCTGGAGGACTGCCACATGAGCTGCGGCCTGCAATGGAAGAACAATATCGGCGACAAGCTGATGGCGGGGATGTCCAAGGATGAAATCATGGGCTATTTCTTCAAGCGATATGGGGGCGAGGCGATGCTCACCCCGGCCCAGCGGATGGCGGGGAAGTGGTACCAGGTCTCCCGGGGGGGCTACCCGGTCAAGGACATGGTGCTGTTCGCCCTGGTTGCGCTGGTGTGGACCGCGCTGGCCTATACATTGATAATGACGGGAATCGATTGGATCCAGGCCTGGAAAAAAGGAGCCGGACAATGAGGAGGATTCTTGCGCTGGCGACCATGGCTTTTGCCATCACGGCCACCCACGCATGGGCCGAAGAGACGGATTTATCCCGTGTCCTGATCCCCGAAGGCCAGGCCACCTTGGGGACGGATGAGGCGCAGCTTGCCGCGCAATTGGCCGGATCCGGCGCCAGGATCTCCTGGTACAGGGACGAGATCCCGCAGCGTACGGCCACCGTGCCCCGGTTCCATATCGACAAACTCGAAGTGACCAACCGGAGGTTCAAGGCCATCTTCGCAGATCATCTCTTCCCGCCCAACCTGGTGGACCACCCGGTGGTGAACATGACATGGGCCAAGGCGGACGAGTTCTGCAA
>JAOUPQ010000175.1 GCA_029879765.1 Nitrospinota bacterium
CAACCGCCACAACAGCCAGGACTCCCGGGTGTGGGGTTTTCTGGATAAAAGCGCCATCCACGGCAAGGCGTTTATCATCCACTGGTCCTGGACCGGCCATGGAGTGGGCGTCCGCTTTAACAGGGTTGGCAAGCTTCTTTAGGCCATCATAGACGGCTTTCCATGGTGAAGCCGCCCCTTGCGCCATCTTCTTATACCCGGCGATTTCCCGAAGTCAAGATTCAGGATGACAAGCGCCCAGGGTTCGATGTATCATTCTCTCTTCGGGCGGTTAACTCAGCGGGAGAGTGCCACCTTCACACGGTGGAAGCCACTGGTTCGATCCCAGTACCGCCCACCATTTATTTTCTGACGCGGGTTGCGGTCAAGCGTCTCTAATCTTCGTTCCATCCATCCCTCTCTTCGGCTATACTATCGCCCATAACTCATCTGGAGATATCGACTGTGCCCAAGAAAAAGTCATCTGCCAAAAATGGCGGGATAGCTGATTTTCTGACCCCCAAATATATTTTCGCCGCCGTGGCGATGATCGCCCTGGTAATCCTGGAAATCAGCCACGCCTCCCCCACTGTCATTTTTGTTGTGGCGTGCGTGACGCTGGTTCCCCTGGCGGCCATTATCGGCCAGAGCACGGAGATGCTGGCGGAGCACACAGGGCCGAAAGTGGGTGGGTTTTTGAACGCCACCCTGGGGAACGCGGCGGAGCTGATCATCACGCTGGTGGCTCTTAAGGCGGGTTATCTGGAACTGGTGAAGGCCTCCATCACAGGCTCGGCCATCGGCAACCTTCTGCTGGTCTGCGGTCTTGCCATGTTCCTGGGAGGGGTGCGGCACGGGGTCCAGAAGTTCGACCAGCACACCGCCAAACTCTACGCCACCATGCTCTTCAGTGTGGTGATGCTATTCTCCATCCCCACCATATTCATCCACACCACCGAGGGGGCGCCAAAGGCCACGGTCAACGAGCTTAGCCTGGGGCTTGCTGTGGGGATGTTCATCGTGTACGCGCTGGGGATGTATTACTCCTTCACCTCGTCCTCCACCACGCCCCTGGCCCGCCCTTCCGCCGAGCATGGCCACAAGTTGTGGAGCCTGCAAAAGTCCGGCGTGGTGCTGGTGGTCTCCACCATCTTGGTGGTGGGCGCCAGTGAGATGCTGGTCGGCTCCATCGAGCATGTGCTCAAAAGCTTTCCGGGCGTCAGCGAGTTTTTCCTCGGTTTCATTATCATCCCCATTGTGGGCAACATCGCCGAGCATATCGTGGCGGTGCAGGTATCCTATAAGAAAAACGACATGACCCTGGCCATGGAGATCGCCGTGGGTTCCAGCCTGCAGATCCTGCTTTTTGTGGCGCCGGCCCTGGTGTTCGCCAGCCTCCTGTTCAGCCACCAGCTTAATCTGGTTTTCAACCTGTTCGAATGGGCGGCGCTCATAGGAACCTGTGTCATCGTCAGCCGGGTGAGCGACGACGGGGAGACCAATTATTTCGAAGGTGGGATCCTGATTCTAATGTACGCCATGGTGGCGTGGGCATGCTTCGAGTTGCCTGTGGTGGGGTGATTTTCAAGGAAATAATTTAGGGAGCGGATGGAGGGGAATATTCCGGACCTTTTCCCGCGCCACATATCATGTCCATATGTCGGGACAGCGCGCGGAACTGCAAACCAGAAGCGGCAGGGCCTGTCGGATAGTCACCTGCACATATCCCGCAGCCTGAAAATATGCTGATGGTATCGAGATAAGTATGGTTATGCAAATTACTCAGGTCCAGGATATCATCGCCCAGGGAACACAGGGTGGCCAGGGAACTGGCCGGTGAAGGGATGTCTATTGAGTTATGTTGAAGCGATATGAAAGATGGAATATGCGCCAGAATCCCTCTGCGCGTCCTCCATCACTGCTCCGGATTCGAGTTTTCGGATTTCTCTAGGAGAGCTTCCATCTCCTCGGCTGGAATAGGTCGGCTGTACATATACCCCTGAGTCTCGTCGCAGCCAGCGTCGCGGAGAAACTGACGCTGAACCTCGGTCTCCACCCCCTCGGCCACAACCCGCAGGTTCAGGCTTCGGGCCATGGAGATGATGGCGGTGACTATGGCGGTGTCATCGGAGTTGGAGGAGATGTTCTTTATGAATTGCTTGTCGATCTTCAGCTCCTCGATGGGGAACTGCCGCAGGTGGCTTAAGGAGGAGTATCCGGTTCCGAAGTCGTCCATGGATATCTTGACTCCCAGTTTCTTCAGCTCGTCCAGGGTGGCCAGGGCCAGGTCCAGGTCCCGCATCAGGCCGGTTTCCGTGACTTCCAGCAACAGGCTCGATGGATTTATATCCGCGACCGCAAGGGTGGTTTTGACCACGGACAGAAAGTTTGGGGTCTCCAGCTGGCGGGGGGATATGTTAACAGACACCTTCAGGGCGGTGTACCCTTTATCGTGCCAGGTCTTCAGCTGTTCGCACGCCCCCAGCAGCACCCTCTCGCCGATGGGGACGATCAGGCCAGTGGATTCGGCCAGGGGGATGAACTCATCGGGGAAGATCATCGATCCATCAGGCGGATTCCATCGGACCAGAGCCTCCATGCTGGTGATTTTGCCGGTGGCCATGCTGACCTTTGGCTGGTAATAGACCACGAATTCATCATTGACCAGCGCTTCGCGCATCCTGGATTCCAGATCATATCGTCTGGTGGCTTGCTCGTTCATCACCTGCGTGAAAAAGCTGAAGCTGTTCTTGGTCTGGTCCTTGACATGGTACATGGCAAGGTCGGCGTTCTTGATCAATTCCTCGCCGGTGTTCCCATCCGCCGGATAAATGGCCACCCCGATGCTGACGGTGGATTCGATATTCTTTCCCTGGAAAACGTAAGGTTCCGCCAGCGCCTCATTGATTTTTGTGGCGACGGAGGAGACCGACTGGTCGTCCTTCACATTCTCCATGATTATGGCGAACTCATCCCCGGCATAGCGGGATACGGAGTCGGTCTCCCGGACGCAGGCGGTCAGCCGCATTCCCACTCCCTGGATCAACAGGTCGCCGACGAAATGGCCGAAGTTGTCGTTCACCCGCTTGAAATTATCGATGTCGATGAAGAGCACCGCCAGCCTGTGCCTGTCGCGGGAGGCCCTGGCGATGGACTGCTTCAGGCGGTCGTTGAACAGCGACCTGTTGGGAAGCCCGGTCAGCAGGTCGTGATATGCCTGATACTTAATCTCCTCCTCGCTCTGCTTGAGCAGGGTGATGTCATGGAACACCGATACATATTGGGTTGTGACCCCTTCCGCGTCCCGTCGGGCGGTGATATTCTGGCGCACAAGATAGGGCTGGCCATCTTTCCGGCGATTCCATATTTCCCCTTGCCATTTGCCGTTTTCCACCAGATCTTTCCACATCGCCTCATAAAAGGCCTTGCTGTGCCTGCCGGAGCGAAGAATCTTTGGGGTATTTCCGATAGCCTCCTCGGCGCTGAATCCGGTGATCCGGGTGAAGGAGGGGTTTACATATTGAATACTTCTGTCGGCGCCGGTAACCATGACCCCCTCCATGGCGCTTTCGAAAACAGTGGCGGCGATCTTGAGCCGCTCTTCCGCCTCCTTGCGCTCCGATATGTCCTGGATAGTCCCCAATATCCCTGTCACCATGCCTGAGGAGTCGCGCAAGGGAACCTTGTTGGTCAGCACCCATCGCAACGCGCCACCCGCCTGGTGGTATGGTTCCACGATCCCATATTGCGGGGTATCGGTTTGCATGATCCTGCTGTCATGCTCCCGAAAAGAGAGGGCCTCCTCCCTGGTCCAGGGCATATCCAAATCGGTTTTGCCCACGATATTCTCCGGCGTCCCGAAACCGGTGATCTGGGCGAAACTGTCGTTGCATCCCATATAGACTGAGTTGCGATCCTTCCAGAATATATGCTCGGGCAGGCTGTTCATCACAAGTTGCAGCTTGTTACTGGCCTCTTCCAGTTCCCCGGTCCTCTCCTTGACCCTCTGCTCCAGGCTGCTATGCGCCTGCCGCAGGGCATCCTGGATTCTCTTGCTCTCCGTGATGTCGTTCTGGACCGTCACCAGCACCTTTCCATGCTCATGATGGAAAAAAGTGGAAATCGTGTAGGAGCACCAGAATTCGGTTCCATCCTTTCGTTTGTTCTTCACCTCCCCTTTCCACTCGCCATGCTCTGAAATGGCGGCAAATATCTCTCTGGCGATTTCATCCGGATCCTTGTCCGCGGGGGCGTTTAATACGGAAACATGCTTTCCCAAAAGCTCCCCTGGAGCGTAGCCGAACATCTGGTCAAACTTGGGGTTGGTATAAAATATAGTTCCATCCAGGTTGACGATATTAACCCCCTCGGCCATATTGGTGGTGATCTGGCCCTGGAGCCGCAACGCTTCCTCCGCCAGCTTTCGCTTGGTCTCGTCCCTGGTGCTCATGACGAAACCTTTCACCTGCCTGTTCTCGCCCAGGTAGGGGTAGTAATAGATATCCATGTACCGGTGACCGATATTGGGGAACTCATACCACAGGCTGTAGTTCACCACGCGTCCGGCCATACATCGCTCGGCGTTGGGTTTCACGCTCTCGATAAAAGTCCGCTCTCCGGCCACTTCGGCCACAGACCGTCCCACCACTTCCTCCCTGGTCTTCCCCAGCGCCCGCAGGTATGCCCCGTTTACCCCCAGATATATGTACTTGTCGCTGACCAGGGCCATTAGATCGGTGGTGCTGGAAACGATCTGTTCATATTGCCGCAGCTCCTCGGCCCTTTTCTTCTTTTCCGTGACATCCCGTTCTATGGAGTGCAGAAAGGTCCTCCCTCCAATCTCCACCTGCTGAATTCGAACTTCGGCGAAGAAACTGGAGCCATCTTTGCGCTCGTGCTGCACTTCAAAGGTCAAAACCCCTCCGGCATCCAGCAAAGCCATCCTGTCGGATAATTCAGAAGCTGACAGGCCAGGATCGAGAAAGGTGATCGGCTTTCCGATCAATTCGTCGCGGGTGTAACCGTGGGCGGCAAATGCGGAATCGCTGGCGTCGACGATAACCGGGGGGCCATGGGGGGAGGGCTCCAGTATAAGGATATAATCCCTGGATTGCTGGAAAAGCGCCTTATACCGCGCTTCAATCTCCTCATATCCGCTCATGATTCACCGTCGAGACGTCAAAAACAGTGGTCTGTATTCCCTTGTTCATCATCTTTTAAATAATGAGCATAGTCAACCGCCAATACTTTTTCGACCCGTCAAAAGACTCCATAGGATCTATGCTGGATTTCGGAAAGTGATGTGGCGGCAGGACAAACAGGTCTTGGCTTGCGAGTTTGGGGGCGACCAATCGGGCGATGGGGACTCGGCAGGTGGCCATGACCAGCCGCGCCAGGGAAGCAACACACCTATGCCAGGATATCCGGGAACAGAAGGGGAAAGGGAAGGTTCCCCTTATGACTTATCCCGCCACTCCATCATAGCCTTGGTCAGGCTGACGGTGAGCTTTTCATAAGGGCTCCCCATGGAGATGGCTTTTTCCGCCTCTTCCTTTTTTCCGTTGAGCGCCATGCGCAGCACCCGCGCCGCTTCTTTGTGGAAATCGGCGTGCAGAGCGAACACCTTTTTGTAATCAGCCTGTTTTGCCCCCTCCGGAAAAGAGTCCAGCCACTTGCCAAAATCGCAATTGTGGCTCGAATCCACAAAATCCGGTTTCCATTCGCTCAGGCCGGTCTGGGCGGCGGTCCTGATGCGGGTTTTCCACATTCCATGAACCCCGATGGCAGCGTTGATTTGATCTTTTATGGTTCCCGCTCCACCAATATCCCTGATCTGCGCCATATCTCACAACCCTGAATGAATATTTATTTTGACCTGAACATTATATCAGCAAATTTTTTTTTGCCGCCAATCAAATATTACAGGCGGCTGTATCAAGATATATCGCCGCTATAACTATTTATGCCCGTATATAATTGTATAATAGCAGTATGTGTTTGCTCTCCTTTTTGCGCAAAGTTTTCAGAATGCCACACGAAGAGTGAAAACAGACGGAGCATTTCGATACATTAAAAATACCACGGGTTAAAATAATAGTTGCTTTTTCGATTTTGCAGATCTATGTTATAGGTGCTTTTTCAGGTCATTATTGCCCACCGGGGAAAGGGCGGTATGATCAAATTCTTTTCGCGCATGTAGGCATAGAGGAATATCCGGGGATATGGGCTGGTGTATGGAGCCCAGGAAACTCATTATCCTATAGGAGGGTACGTTATGTCTAGAATATCCAGATTATGTTTCACATCCATTATCACAGTTGTATTTACCTACATCACATTCATCCCATCCTTAGCCATCGCTG
>JAOUPQ010000176.1 GCA_029879765.1 Nitrospinota bacterium
GGAGTCCACCCCTCCCCGGCCAGGGGCGCCGTTGATGACGCGTCGTTCCTTATGAAAATGGCGGGGGTGAAGGATTCTGCAGAGCTGGTGCGGCCAGTGGCCCTCAAGGCGCCTCTGTCGCCATATCACGCCGCCGCCAGGGAGGGCGCCTCGGTCGATATCGGCGCCATCATGGACGCCTATGCCCAGCTGCGCAGCCGACACGAAGTGATGATCGTGGAGGGCGCCGGAGGGCTGATGGTCCCAGTCACGGAAAACGTATACATGGCGGACCTGGCCCGGATGATGGGCCTTCCGGCGCTGATCGTGGTCCACCCATTCCTGGGGTGTATAAACCAGGCCATCTCCGCCGCCACCGTGGCTCAGGCCGAGGGGCTGGATCTGTTCGGCATAGTCTTCAACGCATGGAAGAAGGGGAAATATCCGGCGCTCGATTTTCCATTGATCGAGGGGAAGACCGGCCAGAGCGTGCTGGGGCTGGTGGGGCATATCCCCCGGCCAGACAGGCGCACGATAAAAAAGGCGATCTGGGAAGGGCTGGATATGGAAAAGCTGCTGGCCCGGCTGGAGGATCAAAGCCCCAAGGCCAAGGCGGCCCGGGCCCAGGAACTGGCGGCGAAAGACAAGAAATACACATGGCGCCCGTTCACCCAGATGAAGGAGTGGATGGAGGAGGATGTGGCGGTCATAGAGTCGGGCAAGGGTGTGACCTTGCGCGGGGTGGATGGGGCCGAATGGCTGGATGGCCACTCCAGCTACTGGTGCAACCTCCACGGCCATAGCGAACCCAGAATGAACCGGGCCATACAGCGCCAGCTGGGGAAAATCTCCCACTCCACCTTCCTGGGGCTGGCCAACGAGCCCGCCGCCAGGCTGTCCGAAAAGCTGGTGGAGATATCGCCGCCGGGGCTGGAGCGGGTGTTCTACTCCGACGATGGCTCCACCGCGGTGGAGGTGGCGCTGAAGATGAGCTGCCAATACTGGAGCCATGTGGACCCGAAGGGGCAGCGCAACAAGTTTCTATCCCTGGGCGGGGCGTATCATGGCGACACCGTGGGGGCGGTCTCCGTGGGAGGGATAGACCTGTACCATTCGGTCTTCAAGAGCCTGCTTTTCGATTCGCTGTTCGTCCCCTCCCCATATTGCTATCGCTGCCCCCTGGGCAAGAGCCATCCGGAATGTGGCCTGGCCTGCGCCGACCTGGTGGAAAAGACGCTGGAGGAGAACCGGGGGCAGGTGGCGGCGATGATAATAGAGCCGATCGTGCAATGCCCCGCCGGGATAATCACCGCTCCTCCCGGATACCTGAAGCGGGCCAGGGAAGCCTGCGCCCGGCATGATGTGCTGTTTATCGCCGACGAGGTGGCGGTGGGTTTTGGGCGGACCGGGCGGATGTTCGCCTGCGAGCATGAGGATGTCCAACCGGACATCATGACCCTGTCCAAATCGATCTCCGGAGGGCTGCTCCCTTTCGCCGCCACGCTGACCAATGGCAGACTGTTCGACGCCTTCCTGGGGGACTATAAGGAGAAAAAGACCTTTTTCCATGGCCACACATACACCGCCAACCAGCTAGGCTGCGCCGCGACGCTGGAGAACCTGAAGCTGATGGAGGAGCGGGGCATTGTGGAGCAGGCGCGGGAAAAAGGAGAGGCCCTGGGCCGGGAGCTGGAGTCGATCGCCGCCCTGCCTCATGTGGGGGATGTGCGACGGCGGGGGATGATCGCCGGGATAGAGCTTGTCCGGGACAAGGCCACCGGAGAGGAATACCCGTGGGAAGAGCGGGTGGGGGGGCGTTGCGCCGCTGAAGCGAAAAAAAGAGGTCTCATCGTCCGTCCATTGGGTAATATCATGGTGCTCTTCCCGGCGCCAGCCGCCACTTTAAAGGAGATATCCCGGATGACCCATATACTGGGCGACTCCATCGTCGAGGTCACGGAGAAATAATGGGAAGGACACTGGCTTTTGATATCGGGGAAAAGCGCACGGGAGCGGCCATCACCGACGAGCTTTATATCACCGCCCAACCGGTGGGAGTTCGGGAGCGGGTGGGATACAAGTCGGAGGTGGCATGGGTTCTGGATTTGATGAAAGAATATAATATCGAGCGTATTGTGGTGGGGCATCCGGTGGGGCTTTCCGGGGAGCGGGGAGAGCGGGCCCTGGCCTGCGAGTCTGTGGCCAAAAAGCTGGCGGAGGCTCTGCAGCTGGAAGTGGTGCTTTGGGATGAGCGGCTGACCACGGCGGAAGCGGACAGAATGATGAAGGACGCTGGAGTGAGCAGAAAGAAGAGAAAAAAATCTGTGGACCGGATCGCGGCGCAACTGATCCTGACCGGGTGGCTTGCCAGCGGTGGCCGCGAGACCCACGGAACCGGAAAGTGAAAAAGCTGACGGGAGTCCTGCTGGTCCTTGTTCTTGGGGCAGGGGCCGCCTATGCGCTTTTCGAGATTGGGGTGACCCAGCCGGGCGCCGGGGAAGGGTATTTGATGTTCGAGGCGCGCCGGGGGGAATCCACCCGTTCCGTGGCCCGCAGGCTGGAGGAGGAGGGGGCCATCCACAGCGCCACCTTGTTCGAGATCGAGGCGCGAGGACTCCACCGCGGTTCCCAGGTGAAAGCGGGGGAGTATCGGATCGCCCGGGAGCTCTCCACCCGGCAGGTGGTGGCGCTGCTTCTTTCCGGGAAGACCTTCGCCCGCCCCGTGACCATCCGCGAGGGGCTGACGGTGGCGGAAGTGGCGCTGGAAATGGAGAAAGCCGGGTTCATGTCCGCGGTGGATTTCAGAGCCGCGGCGGCAAGATTGGCGGAGAAAATCAAGTCCGGCGGATTATCCACCGGGTCGCTGGAGGGTTATCTTTTCCCCGACACATATTATTTTCCAAAGTCCATCACCCCCATGGCGGCGGTGCAAGTGATGGTGGATAATTTCCGCCAGAAGGTGGCCGAAGCCCTGCCCGGGGAGGTGGTTGAAGACCCGGAGAATCTGCACAAGCTGGTGACACTGGCCTCGATCATAGAAAAGGAGACCGGCGCGGGATTCGAGCGGCCCATAATTTCATCGGTGTTCCATAACAGATTGAAAAAAAGGATGCTTTTGCAGTCCGATCCCACGGTGATATACTCGCTTCCTTTCTTCGACGGCAATATACGCAAAAAGGATTTGAGCTATGATTCCCCATACAACACCTATCGCTACCGGGGTCTTCCTCCCGGCCCCATAGCCAATCCGGGGCTGGAATCGCTGGTGGCGGCCTGGCGGCCTGCGGAAACTGATTACCTTTATTTTGTATCCAAAAACAACGGAGAGCATCACTTCTCAAAAACGCTTGCCGAGCATAACCGGGCGGTGTTAACTTTTCAGATCAAGCGTAACCGTAAATAGTGTAGTATTAAGTTCGCAACAAGGGGAGAGTATGGCGAAAATTCTGGCGGTAGATGATAACGAGGACAACGTTTTTTTGCTCAAGGTGATCCTTGAGAACCACCAGCACGAGGTTCTTTCCGCCTACAACGGTTTCCAGGCCATAGAAATCGCCGAAAACAACAAGATCGACCTGGTGTTGCTGGACCTGATGATGCCGGAGATGAACGGCATGGAAGTGGCCGCCCGGCTCAAATCGATGGAATCCACCCGGCATGTCCCCATCATCCTGCTCACGGCGAAGAAAAAAGAGGTCAAGGACGTGGTGGCGGCGCTGGACTCCGGCGCGGACGAGTATCTGACCAAGCCTTTCCACGAGACCGAGCTTGTGGCCCGGGTGAAATCGATGTTGCGGATGAAGTCGCTTTTCGATCAGATCACCGAGGCCAAGAGGCTGATGGAGGAGGATCTCAAGACCGCCCAGAATGTGCAGGAGTCCTTGCTCCCCACCGAATATCCCTACACCGACCGGATGCGGATCCACGCGTATTACGAGGCCACCTCCTCGCTGGGGGGGGATTATTACGATGTCGTCGACTACGGCAACGGAAAAGTGGGGCTGCTGATCGCCGACGTTTCCGGCCATGGGGCCTCCGCCGCGCTCATCGTCTCCATGATCAAGACCATCATAATCTCCCATCTGGACAGCCAGCCGGACCCGAAACAGCTGGTGGAGCTTTTGAACATACGACTGCTCAGCATGATCCCGGAGGACCGGTATTTCACCATATTCCTGGGGATACTGGATTTGAATACCCACAAAATGACCTACGCCAGGGCGGGCCACCCATACCCTTTGCTGATGAAGAAAAACTCGCGGAAAGTCATTCGGCTGGACTGCCGGGGGGATGTGGTGGGCCTGTTCCCGGACATCACGGTGGAAAAAGGGGAGGTTGATGTGGAACCGGGGGACCGGTTGTTCACCTACTCCGACGGGCTTTACGAGATCGCCAACAACCGGGGACAGATGTTCGGCCTGGACAAGCTGCACGAGGAACTGGAGGCCAATTTCGACATGGATGGAGACAGCCTGATAAAATACCTGATCAGCTCCACCCGCATGTTCTCCGGCCACCAGAATATCGAGGACGATGTCGCCGTGCTGCTGGCGGAAATAATTTGATCCGGACCGCGGAACCGAACCCCTCCTCCCGCCTGTTCCATGTCCCCGGTGTCGATGTGGGCCATTACACCCATCCTTCCGGCGCCACGGGCTGCACCGCCATAGTGTTCCAGCGGCCGTGCCTTGCCTCTGTTCATGTGGCGGGGGGCGCCCCGGGCTCCCAGGAGACCGATCTTCTGCGCCCCGGCATGCTGGTGGGCGCCGTAGACGCTATCCTCCTCTCCGGTGGCAGCGCCTTCGGCCTGGACACGGCAGGGGGCGCCCGGCGATATCTGGCGGAAAAGGGGCGCGGATTCCCCGCGGCGGGATACAAGGTTCCCATAGTCCCGGCGGGGGTGATCTTCGATCTTCCGGGAACCGACGGCAAATCGATGCCCGGTGTGGAGGAGGGATATCAGGCGTGCCAGGCCTCGGAGAAACCTTCCGGTCTGGAAGGGAGAGTGGGCGTGGGGGCGGGCGCGACCATAGGCAAATATCTGGGGCGACACAAGGCGGCGCCGGGGGGGCTTGCCAGCCGGTTCACCACCGTGGAAGGAGTGGCCCTGGGGGCGCTGGTGGTGGCCAACTGCTATGGCTCGGTGTGGGATCCTTCCATCAGCCAGATGGTGGCCGGCCCCAGGGATGATGATGGCCGGGCCATCGATTATCTGGATGTGATCCCTGCCCCGTCGGCTTTCGGCAACACGGCGCTGGGGGTGGTGGTCACCGACGCGAAGCTGGACACGGCCCAGGCCCAGAGGGTGGCGATGATGGCCCACGATGGATGGGCGCGCTCCATCCGTCCCAGCCATACCCCCTATGACGGCGATATGATCTTCGTGGTCAGTGTCGGCGAAAGGAAAATGGAACTGGCCAGGCTGGGGGCGCTGGCTGCGTGGATGGTGGAGCGAACCACCGTGGCGGCGGCGAGGGGTTGATCCGGCCCCCGGCTCAGGGCGTCTGGGTTATTTCCGGCTCCTCGGCTTCCGTCAATTTAAGGAAGATCGATTCCAGGTCTTCTTCGTCGGAGTTGGCCTGCAGCTCCTCCATGGTCCCCAGGGCCACCACCTTTCCCTTGTCCAGGATGGCGATCCTGTCGCATACCTCCTGGGCGATGGCCATGGTGTGGGTGGAGACCAGCACCGTGGATCCGCCGTCGGCCAGCTCGCGAAAAAGCTCTTTCACCTGGCGCATCCCCTTGGCGTCCAGCCCCACCATCGGCTCGTCGATGATCAGCGCCTTGGGGTTGTGGATCAGCGCCGATGTGATGATCAGCTTCTGTCGCATGCCGTGGGAATAGCTTTCCACCAGCTCGTTGAGCCAGCTTGTGAGCATGAACATCCGGATAAGTTTCGCCTGGCGCTCCAGCACGGCCGGGTCGTCCCCCACGCGGAAAATCTCCCGCACGAATTCCAGAAACTCCCAGCCGGAGAGCTTTTCATATATGAACGGCTTGTCCGGCACGAAACCGATGACCCGCTTGGCGCCCAGGGGGTCGGCCTGCACGTCATGACCGTCCACGAACATCTGGCCGCTGGTGGGGATCAATAGCCCGGCCAGCATCTTCATGGTGGTGGTCTTCCCCGCGCCGTTGGGGCCCAGCAGGCCGAACACCTCGCCGGCCTGGACCTCCAGGCTCAGGTTGTCCACGGCCACTGTGCGGCCATATACCTTGGTGACGTTTTCAATCTTGATCATGGAACCATATTACTTCAAATCAATGCCGATGTGTACATCGTCGTCATGGCTAAAAATATACCTCCATAGCCTCTTGAGCAATCCCGGAGAATTCGCGGCCCGGATCGCCT
>JAOUPQ010000024.1 GCA_029879765.1 Nitrospinota bacterium
CGGTCGCCTTCCGGAAGAAGGTCTACTCTTCATTAGAGGATATCCAGGCTGACCTGGACGCGTTCATGGACGAATACAACACCGAGCGCACGAACCAGGGCAGATATTGCCAGGGCCGGACTCCGATGAAGACTTTCACCGATGGCCTTGAGCTCTATGAAAAATACGTCAACGAGAACGAAGAAGGAGGTAATATGGAAGCGGCATAACCGGACCAACCGGGAGGCCGATTGTAAACGCAATTAGTGACTATCGCAGGAAAGTGTCCGTGAAAACGGGGGAAGATCACCCCCTTGGGAAGTTTGTTTAAAACATTGGCCGTCTTGTGGACCCAGCAACGCTGTTCACGGGTCTTGCCATAAACCTGACGTAGCGCCTTCCAGAAACCGAGAGCGCCATCTCCAATGGCAAGCTTGGGGCCTTGCTCAAGACCGCGTGACTTCAAAGAAAGCAAAACCTCTTTCCACGACTGTGCGCTCTCGCCGTAGCCATCCTCCAGCGCAACAAGCTCCTTGTCGCCATCGCCAGTCGCCCCGATTATCACCAGCAGGCATTGCTTCTCATGGTCGAGGCGAACAGGCAAATATACGCCGTCAACCCAGAAATAAACGTACCTCTTGTTATTCAGGCTACGTTTGCTCCACCTGGAAAACTCACCCTTCCAGCCATCCTTTAAGCAAGATATCGTGGACGCGGACAGTCCTGGAGAATCCTTGCCAAGCAAAGCCGACAACGCCTCGGAAAAATCACCCGTCGATACCCCCTTCAGGTACAGCCACGGAATCAACTCCTCCAGGCTCCTGGTCTTGCGAAGGTATGGGGGCAGGATTTTAGATGTGAACTTCACGCCATCCACTCCGCGCATGTCACGAACACGGGGAGCCTTCACCGCTACAGAGCCGACTCCGGTCTGAATCTGGCGCTCCTGGCAATACCCGTTGCGGACAACCTGGCGGTGGCCACTGGTGTCAACGACGTTTGCGTGACTTGCCAGAAACCGCTCGACTTCGTCGTCTATGGCCTGGGCCAGGAGCCGCCTGGCTCCAGAGCGGAGAACCTCGGTCAAAGCATCCTCGAATCCACCTTGTGTTTCAAGCTCAATCAGGTTATCTTTCCTCATAGGCGTATCCTTCCTTTTCAAAAGGTTTATGTAATCTCAACATAAAGGATACGCCGCCTTTTCAAACTATTCCATTACACAACTTTCGGTTATAACTTCTTCAAGGGATACTTTTGCCTTGAAAGCAGCCGAATATCGTTTCCGTTTGTTCATTAGTAGACTCCTCAAAAGGTTCGGATATCCACCTTAACAGACTGTCCGAAATCTGGGGTCCACCTCTCTCAATTTTGTATGTGCCACCGTTTTAGTGGATTTTCAGGACAGTGCCACTGATTCTAAATGAATGGGGGGAAATTGGGCTAGTAACTGTGATGATCGGCTGGCTGTCGAGCTTGATAAATGGATCAGAAGAAGTAAGATGTCTCTGATTAATTCATGAAGCGCAAAGGGAAGAATGGAATTTGCTTAGGTATCTTTTCCCTTACTCCTCAGGAGAGTTCCTCATGATGCGACGAAGATCTGAGGCGACGCGGAGCCCCACCTCCATTTCCTCGTCGACCACCAGATCGGCGCCCGCGTTGGCTATATCATCCCGAAACCGGCTATAGCGGGCTCGGGCGATGATGCGGGTCTTTGGAGCTATATGACGGATTTGCGCCACTGTCAGCGTCACCAGCTTCGGGTCGGGGATTGTTACGGCGACCAGGTGGGCCGACGCCACTCCGGCGTGAATCAACACTTCGGCATGAGATGCGTCGCCGATGACAGGGATAAACCCCATCGACTCGGCTTTTTGGAACATCGACGAATTTAGATCGATCACAGTGGTGGGCGCCCCTTCATGAAGCATTTGCTCGGCCACAGCCTGCCCCGCCGGGCCAAACCCGATGATCACCACATCGGGAGCGTGAGCAGACCTAAGGCCTGATTCTCCTCCATCAAGGTCGTCCGGTTCTTTATCGACCATCCTCTCCAGCTTCGCCGCGAAGCCGACCATGTATGGGGTGAGAAAGAGCGTGCCGACAATGACTGCGATGATGATCTCGAACCGCTGACCCCCGATAACTCCGCCACTGCGCGCCACGTCCACTATTACAAATGAGAATTCACCGATCTGGGAGAGGCAGAGCCCGGTGGCGGCGGACTGGCTCAGCGGCGCTTTGAATAGCCACAGGATGCCGGTGATGATCAATAGCTTCCCGATAATGACGACAACCATAAGCGTTATGATGAGCAGAAAATGCTCCCATACAAATCCTGGATTGGTGAGCATTCCGATGGAGGAGAAGAAGAGGGTGACGAACAATGTTTTGAGCGGGGCCACATCGGAGCGGACTTGAATGGCGAAGGGGGACTCGGCCAAAATGACACCACCAACAAAGGCGCCCAGAATGGGAGAGAGCCCTACGGCATGGGAGCCCCAGGCGCCCCCCACCGCCACGATCATGGCAATTAGGACAGGCAAGTCTCGATTGGCCATTGCCTCTTTTCTCCCCAGCACCCATGGAATGACCCGCCCCAGAATGAAATAGAGAGCGACACCGATTAAAAGGGCTGCGGCTAGCGCCTTTCCCATAGACAAGGCCATCTGCGCAACGGTCCCCTCTTCTGTGAGCAAGGTTACGATGAGAACCAGCGGCACCACGGCAATATCCTGAAGCAGCAGGATCCCCAGCGCATTGCGGCCATGAAAGCTGTCGATCTCCGAGCGTTCGGCCAGGATACGCATGACGATGGCGGTGCTGCTGAGAGCAACTATGGCTCCGATTATAAACGATTCTGACAGGCCCAGGCCAAAAGCCATGCAGAATCCGGCGGTGATGGCCATCGTCGCAGCGACCTGCGCCATGCCGCCGCCGAATGCGATGGCGCCCAGGCTTTTCAATCTGCGCCACGAAAACTCCAGCCCGATCATGAAAAGAAGCAGCGCCACCCCAAGCTCCGCTATGGAGATGATGGCGGCTCGATCTGGCATCAAGTCCATGGCGTGGGGCCCCACCAGGGCGCCAGCCAGCAAATAGCCAATGATGGCGTTCTGCCGGAAACGCTCGAACAGGCCACCCAATACCGTCGCAGCCAGCAACAGTATTAATATATCCAGCAACACCGTCCAAATGTTCATGACCAATCCCTTCTATAATGTTCCCCTACAGAATACCCTGACTTCTTCTGGGAGGAGAGGTGTTTCCGCCTTTATGAGAAAAAGATGATGAGGTTCTACCGATTTATCGATCTGGTTTTAAGGTGGGTATTATAGGGCCAGGTGATTGCTAGTGATTAATAGGAGGCTAGAAAACTATTCCAGATGTATACCTCCCTTTTTTAGTGCCACGCTACATTGAAGTATCCAGGTGTTTTGCCACCGCCTTATATTAAACCGGCGGCAGGTTGCCCAGGGACTCATGGGGCCGCTCTTCTTTATATTCTATCAGCCAGCTTTCTGTTATCTCTCGCACCTCAGACAGCCGGGTAAAAACATACGCGTTCAACACTTCGTTGCGGTAGGTCTGATTGAACCGCTCAACAAAACCGTTCTGCGTCGGCTTGCCAGACTGAGTAAACTCGAGAACCACACCATGCTCCTCGGCCCAATCGGCAAGCTTCACCGATGTCAGTTCCGGCCCATTATCCGCACCAAGCTTTTCCGGATAGCCCCGGCCAGGAGGCAAATGAGGCTCTCAACAAAGGCTTGAAAAAGCTGAAAAGCATTTTCGGAGACTAGGCCCAGGATGGGGGATGAAAACCCCCATCAGGACAGGCAGGACCGGGGCCGAAATAATCCCGCTATTGGAGCAGTGGGCAATAGCAGGATGACCCCGACTCGCAATCTGACAGTCTTCTCCTCGCCCGGCCTGAAAGCCTGCCGGTTGGCTCCTGCCTACGAAACCGATGGCGCGGCGGCGTGCCTGGCCATGAATCTTTTCTTCTCGCGAGCGTCCGGCCACATGGCGGTCAGCCCACCCAGGCCCATGAGGAATGCTCCCACCCAAAGCCATTTCACCAGGGGATTTATGTGCACCTTGAAAGTGGCGGTATCGTCCGGGTTCAGGGATGCGAAGATCACGTACAGATCTTCTTTCAATGTGGTGCGGATGGCCACTTCGGAGGTGGGCTGGGGTTGCTCGCCCCCGCGCCAATCCCTCATGATATGAGTGTTCCTCTCCGGGGTGGCATAGCCGAGCTTCTCGCCCCCTTGCTCCACCAGCAGCCACGCCGTGATCTCTGACAGAGTGGTTTTCGGCTGGGTGGAGTCGTATTTGAGATAGGTAAGGGTATAGTCCTTGATGTGGATTTCTTCCCCGGGGCGAACCGTTTTTTCCACCTCTGTGTTGTACCACGATCCGGTGAAACCTATGAAACAGCAGACCACTCCTATGTGGACAATATATCCTCCATACCGGCGTTTGTTCCGGCGGAATAGATTTATGGTGGCGATGATGAAATTTTCCTGGCTGGTGGAGGAGCGGGCCATGACACCGCGGTAGATTTCCGTGCCTATGGTGAAGGTGACAAACGCGCACACGGTGAGGCTGAACAGGGGCATCGGCTCGTCGGCGCCCAGGGCGAAGAAAACGGCGGAGGCGATGAAGGTCAGGATCAGCGGTGTGATGAAATTCTTTTTCGTGTTCATCCAGGAGGCCTTGCGCCACGAAATGAGGGGGCAGATTCCCGTAAGCAGCAGAAGCCCCAGCCCGATGGGGACCATCACCTGGTTAAAGAAAGGGGGCCCCACGGTGATCTTCTGGCCCCGCACAAGCTCCGAGATCATGGGGAACATGGTGCCCCACAGCACGGCGAAAGCCGCTCCCAGCAGCATCAGGTTGTTGAACATGAAAGTGGATTCCCTGGAAAGCACCGAATCCAGTTCGTTCTTGCTTTTAAGCAGGGGGAGCCTCGTGACGATGAGGTATATGGAAAAGGCGGACACCAGCACCAGGAACACTCCGAAATATATCCCCACGGTGGATTCGCCGAAGGAGTGGACCGAGGAGATGAGTCCGGAGCGGGTGATGAACGTGCCGAACATGGTCAGGGCGAAGGTGATGGCCACCAGGGCCATGTTCCAAACCTTGAGCATGTCCTTTTTTTCCTGAAGCATGACGGAGTGCAGGTATGCGGTCATGGTTAGCCACGGGAGGAAAGAGGCGTTTTCAACAGGATCCCAGGCCCAATATCCGCCCCAGCCCAGTTCCACATAGGCCCAGTTGGCGCCGAAGATATTGCCGAAGGTCAGGAATATCCACGCGAAAATTGTCCATCGGCGGGTGGTGCGGATCCAAATGTCCCCCAGCCGGTTACTGATCAGCGCCGCCATGGCGAAGGCGAAGGGGACGGTGAAAGCCACGAAACCGACGTACAGGGTGGGGGGGTGGAATATCATGCCGGGGTTCTGGAGCATGGGATTTAGCCCATATCCATCTTTCACCAGGAAGGGCATCCGCTCGAACACCGGCGAAGCGATCACCATCAGCAGCCCGAACAGGACAAATACCGAGGAGATGATCGACACCACATAAGGCATCAGGTTGCGGTTTCGGTGGCGGTTCTGGATGATGACTATTGTCGAGAAGAGGCCCAGCATCCATGCCCAGAAGAGCAGGGAGCCTTTTTGGCCGGCCCAGAAAGCGGTGAGGGCGTATATCCAGTGCAACTCGCTGTTTGTATAGCTATAGACATAATCTATGGAGAAGTCGTGGCCAAGAAGGGCGTTCAGAAGCGCCATGGAGGCCAGGGTGTACAGGGCGAAGACGCTCAACGCCGCATATTCCCCGCTTCGGATGAGCTGTTCCGAGCCGGATCGGACACCGAGCAGGGGAACCACCATGGCGTAGACCGCCACAAACAGCGCCAGAAGAAGGGTATATTCACCGAATTCGTTCATAACTACACCTCTATAAAAGGTTGCGCGCCATGGGGCGCGTCATGGTTTAGGGTCGGGGCTAGGGCCATCAAAGGCCTTTGCCAGCCACATGTGGCCAGCCACAAAGGGGCATTGCCGGGGATCAGGACGCCTCCTTCATCTCCTTGGCGGCGTCATACCTGGACGGGCAACTGGTCAATAGCTTGGAGGCCAGGAAAGTGCCGTCGTCCTTCAGGTGGCCTTCCACCACCACTTTGGTCTCGTCCTGGAACATGTCCGGGGCCGTTCCCTTATACTCCACGGGCATCGATTTTTTGGACTCGTCCACAATCTGGAACCGCAGCTTAAGGTTGGCCGCGTCGTTGGCTATGGTGCCTGGGAGCACGGAGCCTTCCAGGCGCAGGAAAATGCCTTTGGCCTTGGGCCCCATGGACTGCACCTCGGAGACGGTGTAGTAGTAGCTGCCACTGGCCTGCACGCCGGTGAAGATAAGGTAGCTTATAGCCAGGACGATAATCGTAGCCCCGGCCATGAATTTTTTCTGGGCTTTGTTCATGATTATTTTTAGATTAATGAAGCAACTGCCTAAGGAAAACTTCTTGTGGCTTTATTTTAAGGGGAAAAGCCCGGAAGGTTCAAGATGATTGTTTGCTTCCACTTTTTTTGCCATTTCAAAGGCCAAAAAGTCTTGCTGCGTTCCCCCCCATGATCAAATTCCGGGCGTCCTGCTCCAACCCCAGTTCTTCTTGCGCCTTTTGCTGTTCGGTCAGGACAAATTCCCGATATCCCGTTGCACCGTTCAGGATGGTGTCGGTGCCGAACAATATTCTCTCCGCGCCGTACACTTCGATAGCCCGCTTGAAAATCGCCGAAAGCTCCATCACCTGGGGCAGAAACAACCGCCAGTTGTTGGTTCCGGAGGTGTCCACATA
This sequence comes from Nitrospinota bacterium, assembly GCA_029879765.1. GTDB lineage: Bacteria > Nitrospinota_A > UBA7883 > UBA7883 > UBA7883 > JAOUMU01. The sequence goes on from JAOUPQ010000024.1 coordinate 6,854, forward strand.
TATATTTTTCGCATGGAAACCGAGCAGCAGAACCTCCCGGAAGAATCCCGCGCCAAAATGGGCGATGATGAAGTTCGTTCTGGGGAACATGCGCGAGGGAAGCATCAGGTCCATAGGATTGGTCAATCGATAGTCTGCCATGGGCGCCATGGTGATGCCGAAGTGGATTAAAATCGGGATATTCAGGGCGCCCGCCGCCTCATAAAGCGGATAGGCCCGCTTGTCTGCCACCGAAATCCCGCTGACGCAGGGGTAGAGCTTTATTCCCAGGAACCTGCCGGACTTCGCTCTTTGCTCCAGCTCTTTCACCACCTTTTTCTTCGAAGGATCATCAGGCATCATGTAGGCGGAAAAACGGTCCGGATGGAGGCGGACGAACTCATCCAGCTCATCATGCCCGCCGCCTGAAATCGGCAGGAACAGGGCGCGATCCACTTTGTTCTTATCCAGCTCCTCCACCCACAGCCGGGCGAATTCCGGAATGTCAGTTTTCTTGAGAAAGTCGACAAACTCCCGGTTCATGATTCCAGGGCCGGATTGGCTCATTTTGGAAAAGGCGCCATTGGATAATTTGTCCATCCGTTTAATAGCGGCTTTCGCCATGGCGTGGGTGACCAGATGCACATGGGAATCGATGATCATATTCCTGACCTGTTTACAGTGTTGCGATCTTAGGTTCTGGTCCAGCCTCAACTGGCGCATGGAAGAATGTCCAAACCCCGTCCCTGGGGTCTTTGCGAAGCTTATCCCAAAGCTTTTCCGGCGACTGGGAAAATATGGTGGCGGTATCCGCATTGCGCACGGTCCAGTCCCCCCTGGCCATCTCCCCCTCCAGCTGCCCCGGCCCCCATCCTGCGTATCCGGCGAACCCTCTGGCCAGCTTGTATTTCCCCCCAAGGTGGTGATGGATCACCTTCTTGTTCATTAAGAAATACAAATCACCGAACACCCTGGAAACACCGTCATAACTGGCCAGATTCTCTTCGCTTTGCATCAGGAAGGTGATGACATTTCCGGAGACCGGGCCTCCGAAGAAGAGCAAGTCCTTTTTTCCTTGCAGGCTCTTGATATCCGGCATGACTTTATACAGCGACATGCGGGTGGGCCGGTTTATGATCACCCCTACGGCGCCTTCGGGTCCGTAATTTGTCAGCAGAACAACCGACTTTGCGAAGGGGAAGGTGTTGATATTATCATTGGCCACCAGCAGTCGGCCAGTCCGCAACCCATCAAGGTTTGGCGGGTCGGCTTTCGATTCGTCGGGCAGAACAGCCAAGGCCCACTCCCCGTTTGCGGCCAGCAAAGCCAGCAGAACCACCCCTGTCAAAAGAATCCATCCTCGTTTCATCAAGACATTTTAACACAATGACAGGGATGGAAAACCGGAGAGCGGCTTGCAGGTGACATTGGGAGCTTCATGGATTACAATGAGTTTAACAGGCGGTCCGGGTGGAATATAGCCGGTCGGAGCCATGTTATATGGCTAAAGGCATGGTGTTTCCTCTTCGAATATGGCAACTTACCCTGTTTAGAGGAGAGATCGGCGCCAGGTCGATTTATTGATAAACCAAAACCAGCAAAAAATGTGAGTATGAGTCAGGACAACAATTTCGGATACAGCGACACGGTGATGGACCACTTTTCCAACCCCCGCAATGTTTTGAAAACCCCCGAGAGCGAATATGACGCCTCCGGCGTGGGGATGGTGGGCAACCCCACCTGTGGCGACATGATGAAGGTGTGGATAAAGGTGGACGAGTCGGACAAGATAGTCGACCTGAAATGGAAAACCTTCGGATGCGCTTCGGCCATAGGGTCCACATCCATGATGTCGGAAATGGTCACCGAAAAGGGAGGGATGAAAATCGAACAGGCCTTGAGGCTCAAACCCCAGGACATCATGGACCGACTCGGGGGCCTTCCCTCCATAAAGATCCACTGCTCCGTGCTGGGGGACAAGGCCCTGCGCTCCGCCATCCAGGATTTTCTGAAGAAGACTGGCCGCGAAAGCATGGTGGTGGAGGATAAAGCCACCATAGTCTGCGAGTGCCTCGATGTCACCGACAAGGAGATCGAGGAAGAGGTGCTCGAGGGGGTGCAGGATTTCGAGATGCTGCAGGAGCGCACAAAAATATCCACCGGATGCGGAAGCTGCAGGGAGACCGCCGAGGCCCTCTTCAACAGCTACCGCGCGAAATATTTCGGGTGATCTTCCATGACTATTAGAAAAGTGGCGGTGATGGGCAACCCCGTCCTGCGAAAAAAGGCCGCCCCTGTGACCCCGGAGATGATAGGCACTCCAAAGCTCACAGCGCTTATCGAGGATATGATAGAGACCCAGAAAGAATATGGCGGCATAGGCCTGGCCGCGCCCCAGGTTCATGAATCCCTGGCCCTGATAGTGGTGGGGATGGACTCGGCGGGGGACGATGAAATGGAAATGGACGACAACCATATTCCTCGCACTGTGCTGTTGAACCCAAAGATCACCGACTTCTCCACCCAGATGGAAACGGACTGGGAAGGGTGTCTTAGCGTGCCGGAACTTTCCGGACAGGTTAAAAGATCAGTGGCAGTCACCATCCAGGCCCAGGATTCCACCGGAAAAGATGTCCAGATCAAGGCCGAAGGATGGGCGGCCCGGGTGTTCCAGCACGAGATAGACCACCTGTACGGAATCCTTTATATCGACAGAATGAACGACATGAAATCGTTTTCATTCAACAGGGAGCTTTCCCGGCGGCAGCTGGAAGATAGAGAAACCGAGTAACCATTCACCTCACAGAGAGGGCCATGCGTCTTTTTTTCGCGGTGGATATTCCCCACGATATCCGCCAGGCGGCAGGGGAGGCGGCGTCCGCCATGAGCACTCCAAAAGGAATGGTCAAATGGACCCGGCCTGACAATATACACTTAACCCTGAAGTTTCTTGGGGAGGCGCCCTCGGACAAACTAGAAGCTATTATCACTGCGGCGCGCAAGGTCGCCTCGGCCTATAAGGGGATGGAGGTCGAAGTGTGCGGCATGGGGGTGTTTCCCGACAATCGTAAACCAAGAATAATATGGCTGGGGACGAAGGGGGAAACGGACAGGCTGGGACAACTGGCCGACGAACTTGATGAAGCGATGGCCCAGGTGGAATTCGAAAGGGAGAAGCGCCCTTTCTCCCCCCATCTCACCATAGGCCGGGTCCGGGATCCAAAAGCGGGAAAGATGATCGGCGGCGCCCTGGCCAAACATCAGCAAACCGTATTCGGCTCTTTTCATGTGGAGAAGTTTAATCTGTATGAAAGCCAGCTTGCGCCCCAGGGCCCGATATATACGGTGGTAAGCGAGTTCTGGCTGGGCGCGGAATGAAATTGTGATCAAATTGCCATACAAATGCCGTTCCTATAGAATCTACCGATGAAAGAATCTAGCGAAGACACTTCCCCCTCCAAGGTGGAGCTGGACGCCAACAGCGCCCTGGCCATGGAGGAGTACCGCTCCGGCGTTGTGTCGATAAAATCAAAACCGAAGATGGTCACGGTGGAGACCACCGGTGTGTGCAACCTGGCCTGCGTCATGTGTTCCCATGGCCTGGATGAACCGCGCGAATATATCCATCTGCCGGAGGAGTTGGCCGCCAAGCTGCGTCCAGTGATCGGCGGCGCCCAGATCGTCCAGCTTCACGGCCTGGGGGAGCCGTTGATGAACAAGGCGTTCTGGACCATGCTCGCCATGACCCACGACCAACAGTACGTCGCCATCAACACCAATGGAATCCTGGTCAACAAGGCCAATGCCGACAGGCTGATAGCCTCCTCGTTGTCCGAGATATGCTTCTCGCTGGATGCGGCCACCCCGGAGACATACCGGAAGATAAGAGGGGCCGACTTTGCCACTGTGCTCAACGCCATACGTTATGTGGTGGAGGAGAAGCGAAAGATTGGCAAGGAGAAGCCTTTTGTCCATATGAATATGACCCTGATGCGGGAGAATATCGAGGAAGCGCCAGCGTTCGTGCGCCTGGCCCATGAGCTGGGAGCGCAGAAGGTCATGATGTGGCATATGAACTCCATCCCCATGGAGCGAAAGTGGCAGGTGGCGCGGGATGGCTGGGTTTTCGACTATCACCAGCAACATCTTTCGCGACATGCCGATCTATCCAACAGGATGATTCGCCGATCCATCGCCGAAGCAAAGCGGCTGGGGATAGAACTGGAGCTGGATTGGGCCAAGCAGGTGTTTTTCGATGAGGAAAACGATGCAAGTGAACAGCAGAGCGCCCCTCTGGCGCCTTCGACTCTGGAAGCCGCGCCGGATAACTCCACACCGTCCCCAAAAGATTGCAACGCTCCATGGACATGGATGCTTGTCCAGACCAATGGGGAAGTCCAGCCATGCTGCTTCGGTCCATGCAATCATCTGGGGTCTCTTTGGACCTCGGACGTGGAAGCCATATGGAACGGCCCCGCCTTCCGCCGACTGAGGGAAAACATCCTGGCCGACAGGGTGGACCACGCCTGCGCGGGAGGGACGTGCAAGTTTGTCGCCGGCAGGCCTGCTTCTCATGATGTGGAACACCCCACCAGAGCGGCGGCAGGCCGAGTGGCCCGACGGGCGGTCACTTTCTCCAAATCCGTGGTGCGCGGCGCAGTGGGGGAGGGGGCGTGGGCCCGCATCCGCTCTCTCTATAGGGGATTGCGTCTACGCCTTGGCCAAATCCTGCTTTAATCGCCGACCACTGTTGTTTATCCGCACTCTTTGCGCTTTGTGAACTTGTGGCATTTGCGCAAGCCAATTCTCCAGTTCCTTCGCATGGTCCGCCGTGGCGGTGATGGCGAACAACGTCGGCCCCCAGCTGCTCTGTCCGCAAGCCTTGATCCCTTCCTTGCGCAGTTTGCGCAGGATGACCCGTCCACTTTCGGTGGAAGCGGCGCCCCCCTGCAATTTGCCGAACTGCCGGGCCGCGGCAGCCTGAATGGAAGCCACCGCGTTTTCGAACCAAACGAAGTCTTTGTTCACCGTTCCCCCGATCAATCCGGCCACGGCCTCGTCCTCGATGCTGTTGCGGACCCGAGGGGAACAAGGGCGAATCCCCTGGATTATTCCATCCTCCGCAGGGCCATGGATCCCTGCCATCATCATGTCATTTACAACCGGGGATATCAGGACAACTCTCCATTCCCCCGGCGCCGCGGCGCGCAATATCCTGCCTTCCATATCCGCGGCTACCCCCCCCTGGGCAAAAAGAACCGCCCCCATGGCGCTTCTTCCCCCCCGCCCGGACAGCCGGGTCATGGGTAGAATATCGATCCGCTTCCCCGCCAGCCGCAGCGCCCCAGCCGCCGCCGCCAACGCCATCCTGGTTCCGGAGCCGAATCCCTGATGAATGGGGAGAGGAGTGAGCGATCTTGTATATACATGCCCCTTCAGATCCAGGCTCCGCAAAACCGCCGTCGCCCCCCTCGATACAGGATCCCGGGAAGGAGAGCCATCGAAGCGCAAGGTGACCTCCATCTCCATCTTTGGGGACGCCAGGCTCAACCCTGCGGCAATGAACCTAGGTTCGGTGGTTCCAGGTTTTTCCGATGTCTTTACCAGCCCCAGGTGCAGCCGGGCAGGCGCGCTTACCATAATGGATGAATCACCCATGGGTTCTCCAGTGCTTTTCGATCAGATCCATCGCCTCCAGTTCCTCGGGTCCGCCGGTTTTGTCCACTATGGCTCGGTTTCGCTCCAGTTCCTCCATGATTTTACTATCCGGCAGAACCCCCTTGCGGGTGACGGCGATCAGGGCTTCGATCACCGCGCCCCTGCCCCGGCAATACCAGGCTGCAGGGGCCTTGATCACTGTGCGCCCGGTGATCCTGCCGATGAACTCCGTCTTCCCCTCCATCTCCAGGGTACCTGTCACCTCAAACTCCAGCGCCTCATCCGCCTCATACATTGTGGCGCCTTTTAGTTTTGGCTCTTCTCCATAAAGCGGCTTGTGGTCATAAAGGGCCGTCAAAACATAAAGACGGACATCGGAGACAAGGTTGATCACGCAGCAGCGGGTCTTGAGCAGGTTCTGATATGTTCTCGAACCGTGATAGACCACGATCGACCATCGCCCCTCCTTGGGGATTCGGGCGCCCATGGGCGCAAAGTTTGGCTTGCCGTCGGCGCCGATAGTGGAGACTATAGTCTCGATAATCATTCCTTTCTTCCTCTCGTCCCCTTTCCATTGGCGGTGATATATCCCCAGTCCAGGGGCTGGTCCTGGGTATAGTTCTTTCCAAGCTCCAGGGCGGTCTGCGCTTTTTGCAGTTCCATTCCCAGATAGAAAGCGTGGCTTACATCCTCCACTCCTAGTTTATCCATAATCCCTTCCGCCTTCTCTGACTTTATGTACACTTCCTTGTTGAAGATATGGATCTTCCCATCCACCACGAATATGCGGAAGTTCCTGTCGTTCACCATCTTCTGTATTCCGGAGATACTGCGCGCCGAAAGGCCTCTTTTTTTCGGGTCGCCCATCACCAGCAGCCGGTGGTCGTATCCTTTGGGTAAAATCCCCCGCTCCACTGCGTATTCCATCACCTGCCGCGCCGCCGCCAATTGGGCCACCGCGCCCCGGTTCCAGGGGGCCACCTCGGTGGTCAGGGCGTAATCGACTCCCAGCTCCGCGCAAAGACCGCCGATCATGGCGTTGATCCCCATGTTGTCCGCCTCCACCAGTTCCACCAGGTTCCCCACTCCCATCAGGATCGGAGCCTGGGGGAGCTTGCGACGGACCTCCCCATACCGCGCGATGGACCGCGCCGCCCCCATGGCCAGCGGATCGAGAATCGGGTCGAGAACCGCATCGACTCCTTGCGCGACCAGTTTTTCGTAGGTACGGTACATGCTGGTCAATCCTTTGCCGAAATCCGGGATCACCACCACCTTTCCCTTCAACTTTGGGGCGATATGCATTGTGGCGGAGTTGACCGAAAGGAACATTCGCGCCCCGGCGCGGCTGCCAGCCAGCAATTCATCCGGGTTGGCCGAATCGACGCTCACGTGGAATCCCAGACGCCGAAGCTCCTTCACCGCCTCCCCCAGATGGTGGAACGGGGTCTGGTTCATGCAACCGATATCTATCCAGTCCGCGCCATCCCGGGCGTATTCCCTGGCCCGTTTTGCGATTTGACGGATGGAAAGGGTGGGCGCGTCCACGATCTCGGCGAGGATTTTCATCTTCGGTTTGCCATACTCGGGGGCTTTTATCCTTGCGCCAAAGTGGCCTGGCAGGTCCAGCATCTCCACCGGGCCGCGAGTGACTTTCAACCCGGTGGCCTTGGCGATCGGTTCCAGCGCCCCCTTGCATCCACCGGGGATCATGATCTCCCCCTCCAGGGCGGCGGGCGACTTTCGGGCGATATATTCCGTCTTCATCAGGGCCGCCACATGGGCCGGAAGAGCGGTGATGGTGTAGTCGAAACTGGGGGAGATCGACTTCAGCAGTTCCGTCAGCGACGGAGCGGCCAACTGGCCGGTGATGAAGTTGATCCTGCGTCGCTTCACAGGAAGAGTTCCTTGACCGCGACTTGAAGTTGATCAAGGCTCCGCACGAGGCGAACCCCTTCCATGGCGCCCAGCCGTTCTGTGTTTTCCAGATCGATCTTGCGGGGGTATACCTTCACCCATCCGGTGGGGCTCAGGGTGTCCATCTCCGGGGCGGTGTCTGTGGGGTATACCACGATCGGCGCGCGGCCTTTGCCCGCCTGGGCGAAGATATTGGTCAGCAGGTTGTCCGATATCCCCAGCACGCACTTGGCCACGGTGTTGGACGAAGTGGGGGCCATAACCAGGCCGCGGTAATGGCCGGTGGCGAACCTGCCACACACCGGGGCGCAGGGGGAGCTGTCGCGATGCACCCTGCCGGGAAAAGAGTTGATGTCTATCTTGTACATGCGCAGCACGTCTTCCGCCGCCCGGGAGAGGAACACCTCCACATCCGGCAGTACCGCCATGATATCCCATATCGCCTGAATCTCGTGCCCCGCGCCGGTGATGGCCCAGCCCAGTTTTCCCTTTCCCATGGGTTATCCTTTCCTGGCTTTCAAGGCGCCATAGCCATGTTTCATGAAGTATACAAAAAGAGCCGCCGCCGTCAGGTCCGCCGTGGTTCCAGGATTGAGTATGTTGGAGCCGATGCGCAACGTCTGGTCGAACTCATAGATGGCTTTGCGGCCCCGGGGGGAGAACATGCCGCCGAGCTTGAGAATCCGCCCCGCTTCATGGGAGGCTTGACGGGCCATCTCCGGGTCGTTCTTGCGGGCGATCAGCGAGTCCGGATAGCGGCTCATGATCCCCAGGAAAGTCTGCGCCACCGCTTCCCGGATCGGCAGGCCCGCTCCGATGTTCTCCTTGATCTCCGGCGCTCCAAAATCGAGTGTTATGGGAAAGCCCCTGGCGTATTCGTGGGCGATCCAGTCCCGGTCCGCCGCCAGCCCCATGGCCTCCTGCAAGGTTACATCCGGCTTTTTGCGAACGTCCTGTTTGGGGGCCTTCCCCAGCCCTCCAGGGTTGGCCAGCCTTATAGCTCGATACGTCAGTTCAGCGTCTTTTTTCGAAAGGGAGTTCAGGGTGAGGGACAATGTCTTTTGATTCAGCGATCCCAGCTTGCAGAAAGCATGGGCCAGAGGCGCCAGCAGCAGGACCACCCCCAGATGGGCGTTGGTCCCAGTCGCCCGCTGGCTCTCCCGGACAGCTTCAAAGATGATCGTCCCCACGGGATTGGCGGCTTGGCGGAGGAATATATTCCCCAGAATCGAGGAGGATAGGAGGAAGCTTGTATATTCCAGGTCGTCAAAGGCTCTGGTGGGAGTGACGTTGCCCGGTTTTTCCGACGCCGCTTCCATAAGGCAAGCCATCTGTACCGCCATAGCGGCTTTCTCCAGCCTCGATTTTCTATCCATGCAACGCCATGCCAACTATTCTTTCCGCGATATCCACGGATGTTGTTTTCTGTAGCCCTTTCCAGCCGGGGATACCGTTGACTTCGATCACATATTCCTGTCCGTCAGAAGAGGTCAGCAGATCCACTCCACCATAATCCAACCCCAACTGCGCGCAAGCCCGCACCGCCATATCCGCCTGGGCCTCCGATGGAACATGAGAGGAAACAGTCCCCCCCGCATGGAAGTTTGCTTTCCACCCGGAGCCTTTGCGCCTCATGGCGGCCACCGCATGCCCCCCCGCCACAAACACCCGGATATCCTCTCCGCCACACTCCAGGTACTCCTGGATATAGAAGACGAACCGGTTCATCTCCATGGTCCGGAAAACGCGGTATGCCATATCGGTTTCGCATATTCGCATCAATCCCCGGCCACAGGAGCCAATGAGAGGTTTCACCACCACATCCCCCATCCGCTGGAAGGCTTCCATGGCGTCGTCGAACCTTTCGCAAACCACGGTCCGGGGCGTGGGTATCCCGGCATTGTCCAGAATCTGGGAGGTCCACGACTTGTCCACGGTCTTTTCTATCGCCTCCGGGGAGTTGATTATCCTGGCCCCCAGAGCCCTGGCCATGCGCAGGGCGTTCATGCGGAAAAGAAGCGCCTCCATGGAGCCCGGTGGGATGATGCGCACAATCACCGCGTCCACTCCCAGCGCAGGCGCCTGTTCAATATCCAGGCCCCTTCCTGCGCCAAGACGCAGGGTCATGCCGTCGATCGAACCTTTCAAGACATCCGCTCCGGCGGCCAGCAACGCCTCCTCCAGCCGGTCGATATGCCACCCTTCCCTGGAGCGAAGAATGAGAACTTTCATTTCTTTATTCCGAATGATTTCGAAAGCATGTGAGGATCTATGGATCCTGCGGAAAAGAATTTTCCGGACCTGGCGTTGGCCACGGTTATCCTGGCCGGAGAAAAGAGAAGAGGATCAATGTTGTAAAAGTCGCCATACTCCGAGTATAGCTCCCTGAAGGTTTGTCCGTAATCGCTGGACGACGACGAGGGGATCTGGATGATTTTTTCCTTTATGTACGCGTCGTCGCAATCGACGGTCATATGCGCCACCCCGCCGTATAGTACGCAATCATTGGTTCTGCCGATCGCCTCCAGAGCATCGGGGTGGACAGGAGCGATGGGGGCCGAGCCACATCCGGCGGTGATCTGGCTCAGCGTGAAACCTATTTCGTGCATCTTGTGGACGGCGGTTTCCACCACCCGGGCGGAGACCTGCACCGAACCGGTTATGGAGGATGTGGGCGCCATCAAAAGGTACAGCTCATCCAGGGAACCGCCAATCTTCCTCAGGATGTAGTCCACCACTTCCTCTGACGGCTTTTTGCCGGTCTCCAGGCAAAGGACGGCCACCTTGCTGGTTTCCTTGTGGTTTATTTCCTCGAAAATCTTCTCGTCCGCTTTCAGCGCCCTGGCGGGGCCGGAACCCATGGCGAAGTAGGTGTCCTGGCTGATGGCCCATCCGGCGTATTGGGAGGCCATGCATGACAAGGCCGGGAGGGCCACCGACACGTTGACGGTGGGGAGGGAAATAGAGTTGTAATCGACGGAGGATATACCGACCTCCCCCATGCCCGCCAGGCAGGCTCTGGAAAATATCATCGCCGCAGGATAGCCTCCCGGAACGTCAATCCCGAAATCGAGAAATGTGACGCCCTTTGGACCTGCTTCCACATGTACCCCATATAGCCGGGGATTAGCCAGGACGGGGCTTATCACATCCAGCGCCGATTGATTTAGAGAAACCATTTGCCGCTCCCATATGAAAAAAGATGTATCCTGTTTCCAAGGAACCATTATGGGAATAAATACGTCCTCCTTCAAGAACCATATGCAGGGCGGGTCGCTGTTGCGCCAGATGGAATGGATCGCCCCGGAGCGACTTTTTCCCGCCTTTGCGGCAAGACCCGGATTTATCTGGCTGGACAGCGGAAAGGCCAAAAGCGGGCAAAGCCGGTGGTCATTTATGATGTGGGCGCCCAGCCGGATTATCCGGGGCAGGGTGGGGGAGTTCTATCTCAAGGCGCAGGATGGGCCGCAGATCCGGATTACAGATCCTTTTATGACGTTAAAGGAAATCCTGTTCCAGGGGGCGCCACCTCCCATTGACGACACCGATGAAAACGAACCTGACACTCCCCCATTCACCGGTGGGGCTGCGGGATTCTTCGGCTATGGTTTGCAGGCCATTACAGAACCCTCCACCCAACTGGCGGCGAAGACTCCGGCGGCGGAGGGGGATATATGGATCGGGATATACGGCGCCGTGGCGGCGTTCGACCATAAGACGGGAGTGGTGACCCTGGCGGCCAGGGCAGGGGATGGAGAGGACCCGGCGGCGGCGCTGGACCGTCTGGAGGAGGAGATCGCATTGGCCAGGGGGGGGGCATCCGATCCCGAGCTTTCCCCCAACGAAAAGCATGGCCCCGTGGGCAGCAACTTCACCCGCGAAGGGTTCATGGAAGCGGTGGATCGGGTTCGCGGTTACATAGAGCTCGGAGACTGCTATCAGGCGAATATAGCCCAGCGTTTCATTACGGAAGACACATTCGACGATTCTTTATTTCTAAAGCTTAGGAAGATAAATCCGGCGCCTTTCGGCTCATACATAAATACCGGAGCGGCCAGGATATTGTCCGTTTCGCCTGAGCGGTTCATCCGCCTGCGCGGCGCCATGGCGGAGACCATGCCAATAAAGGGGACCCGGCCCCGAGGCCGCATCCCCAAGGAGGATAACCTTTTGAAGCTGGAGCTTTTGGGCAGCGAGAAAGACCGGGCGGAGAACGTGATGATCGTGGACCTGCTGCGCAACGACTTCTCCAAGGTGTGCCAGCCCAACAGCGTGGTGGCCCCGGATATATGTCGGCTGGAGGAGCATCCCACCGTGTTCCACCTGGTTTCCACTGTGAGAGGGAGGCTTCGGCCCGGGCTGGGGGCGGTGGATCTGTTGAAGAGTGTGTTTCCCGGAGGGTCGGTGACCGGGGCGCCCAAGATACGAGCCATGGAGATTATAGATGAACTGGAGCCGGATCCCCGGGGGGCATATTGCGGAGCCATGGGGTATATCGGATTCAATGGTGATATGGATACAAACGTAACCATTCGGACAATGATCCGCGCTGGTGGTAAAATAAGCTTCCATGCCGGGGGAGGGATAACCTATTCCTCCGATCCGGCGGAGGAATATCAGGAGACTCTGGACAAGGCCAAGGCCCTTATTGAGGTGGTGTCGTGATGATGCAGAAGGTGGTGATCAATGGAATGGTTACCGATGATTTGCGGGTTCCCCTGGATGATCGTGGATTCACTGTGGGCGATGGACTGTTCGAGACTATCCCCCTCTATGGCGGGTC
>JAOUPQ010000177.1 GCA_029879765.1 Nitrospinota bacterium
AAGAATGATGTACAAGAATCGCTGATGGGAATGGCTTCCCGGCTCCGGCTTCAGGAAGTTATTGTGAAAGAATTTCTTCTTTAATCCTGAATAACCTTTTCCTTGATACAAACACATATCACGCTCTATTTATAGACTATGCTATAATTTTCCAATACATAGCGCTATACACTTCAGTATCGTATTTATTTTCAACTGGTTATATATAATAAATTGTCTGTATACAATATAGTTGCATATCACATGCTGTATACCTGTCTCCTTTTATGCGCTTTACTTTATAGTTGCGACTGCCTACATTTCGGACTACCCTATTGTTATGAACATAACTATTCGGCAGAGAAAACACGCCAGAACCAAACTATCCATCCTTCATGCGCTTCTTGCCCGTATTGAGTCATCCTCCCTGGAGAGCATCTCCATAAAGGACCTGTGCCAGGACGCAAACATTGCCCAGGCCACGTTCTTTCTCTATTTCCAGCACAAGGCCTCCATTCTGGACTACTTCATCCAATTATGGGGAGCGGAAATCACGTGGCAGTCCCAGCAAAGAGTGGATGGAGAACGGGGCCTGGCGGTAATCGAGCGTATTTTCGATTATGCCGGAATGAGGGCGGAGCAACGGCCCATGCTTATGGCGGAAGTGGTTTCATACGCGGCCCGGCGACGGGAGATCGAATCCTCCCCTCCCCTTTCGTCGGCAGAGCTTGGTTTCGCTTTTCCCGAATACCACGACATAGACAAGATCACTCCTCAGGATCTGGTATCGATCTTTTCTTCTCATCTGAAAGAAGCGGTGGCCCATGGGGAACTGCCCACCTTCTGCGACCTGGATTCCGCCCTCCCCACCCTGCTCGCTATCTTCTTTTCAACTCCCATTTTGTCCGCCAGCTCCAAAGATGGCGATGTCAGGTCACACTACCGCCGTCAACTCCGCCTGGTGTGGTCCGCGCTGCGCAACGAGCGTTGAACCACACTCTCTTTTTGCAGGCTCGATATTTTTTCAACAGGCCACCTGATGTGGTTAAATACCCTGTAAGCATTAATTGCAGGGGATAACGTCATGGGCGACAAGATCATTCTCGATGGACTGGAGCTGGAGTGTATCATTGGTATTTTTGACTGGGAGCGAGAAACCAAACAGAAGGTTCAAATCAGCTTCGAGCTGGATTGCAGCCTTGCCCGCGCCGCCAGGACCGATGATATCCGGCACACCGTGGACTACAAGACGATCTCCAAAGAGATCATCGCGCTGGTGGAACCGAGCCAGTTTAACCTGATAGAAACCATGGCGGAGAAAATCGCCAACATATGCCTGGGCCACGACGGGGTCCGCCGGGCAAAGATCACCGTTTCAAAACCTGGGGCCATCCGGGGTTCCAAAAACGTCTCGGTGCAGGTGACCCGGCCCACCGAAAGCCACCGGGTGTTCCTGGGGATTGGTGGCAATATTAATCCGGATCGCAACATCCCGCTGGGGATAGAGCTAATCCGGTCCCGCTTTTCCCTGGTAAAGCTGTCGCCGGTCTATCGCTCCGAGCCGTGGGGAACCAGAGACGCCCAGCCGGATTATCTGAATCTGGTGGCCGAAGTGATCACCGACAAAGACATCTTCGGAGTTCGCGGGGAGCTGTGCTGGATAGAGCGAACCATAGGACGCAAACGCTCTGAGGACAAGTTCGCCCCCCGCCCCATGGATATCGACCTGCTGTTATATGACAATGTGAAAGGGAAGCAGTCCGGCGGCCGCCTGCCCCATCCCCAGCTCCTCACCCAGCAATTCGTCTATCTGCCGATGTTGGATATCGCCCCGGATGTGATCGTACCAGGCCACGACAGACCTCTGCGGGATATACAACCGGAATACGACACACCGGGATTGCGGATAGAAAAGGTGGATGTAGATATGGATTGACTCGCATTGAGACAGCTTCCACTATAAAAAAAATGCGGCCCATACAGGCCGCAAATCAATTCAAATACAAGAAGCTGTCTTTGCGCTCCAATTGATATTTCGGCGCCAGCCCCTTTGCCTCAAATGCCTCAACCGGAAGAGCGCTTGTCCCCTCTGGCGTGGCCGCGGTAGGTGCGGGTCGGGGAAAATTCCCCCAGCTTGTGCCCCACCATATTTTCCGAGACGAACACAGGGATGAATTTTTTTCCGTTGTGCACTGCGAAGGTCATCCCGACGAATTCGGGTGTAATGGTGGAGCGCCGGGACCATGTCTTGATGATCTTTTTATCCTGCTTCTCCCGCATTACATAGATCTTCTTCAGCAGGCTCTCCTCAACGTAAGGTCCCTTTTTAATAGATCTGGCCATATCCTGCTACTCTTCCTATTTTCTGCGCTTAATAATATTTTTGCTGGTCGGGTTTTTCTTCTTCCGGGTTTTGTAGCCTTTGGTTGGCTTGCCCCAAGGGGTCACCGGATGCCGTCCACCCTTGGATTTGCCTTCGCCACCACCATGCGGATGATCCACCGGGTTCATGGCGGCGCCGCGCACCTTCGGCCTGCGTCCCAGCCAGCGGCTTCTGCCAGCCTTGCCGATCTCCACCAGTTCATTGTGGGAGTTACCCACCACACCGACCGTCGCCTTGCAATCCAAGGGCACATTGCGCACCTCGCCGGATTTTAGCTTTAGCAAGGCCTTGGTTCCCTCTTTTGCCATCAGCTGGGCAGAGCAACCGGCGGATCGGGCGATCTGCGCCCCTTTCCCCGGGCGCATCTCCACACAATGGATCACGGCGCCCACAGGAATATTTTTTATCGGCATGGCGTTGCCAGGCTTAATCTCGCTACCAGCGCCGGAAGTCAGGGTGTCCCCCACCTTAACATGCTCCGGGGCCACGATATATCGTTTTTCCCCATCCACATAGTTTAGCAACGCGATGTTGGCGCTGCGATTCGGGTCGTATTCGATAGTGGCGACCTTGGCTGGAATACCATCCTTGTCCCGCTTGAAATCGATGATACGAATCCGCCTCTTGTGCCCGCCTCCCCGGCGGCGCATTGTTATCCGGCCGGTGTTGTTACGGCCACTTATCCGCTTCTTCGGCGCCAGCAGCGATTTCTCCGGCTGATCGGTGGTTATCTCGGCAAAATCCAGCCCAGACTTCCAGCGTTGGCCCGGCGTCGTTGAATTATATTTCTTAAGACCCATTTGTTATCTTTCTTATACTTGGTCAAACACTTCTATGTTATCGCCTTCCTTCAGGGTGACGATCGCTTTTTTCCTGTCCGGCCGCTTTCCTTCATATCGGCCCAGCTTCTTCCGCTTTCCCTTCTGGTTAAGCAGGTTCACCTTCTCCACTGTCACTCCGAATACCGATTCAATCGCCTTTCGGATCGCGATCTTCCCCACCCGGGGGTTCACCAGAAAGGTCACCTTATTCAGATTGTCCTTGGCGTCCCCCGCTTTCTCAGTGATTACAGGAGTTCGGATTATATCGTAGGGGCTGTTTGGATTGCTCATTTTATCAGCCTTTCATGAATAGCGGTAAGCGCATCCTGAGCTATGACAATCAGGGAGCTGTTCAACAAATCATAAACGTTAAGCTTCTCCGCCGTCAGGATCTTCACTCCAGGAATATTCCTGAAACTGAGCAGCGTGGGGCCATGCAACTGGCCGGTCACCAGCAAAGTTTTCCCTCCGTGCCCCAAAGAAACCAAAAGCTCCATGGCCTTTTTGGTCTTCGCCTCCTCCAGCATTATCTTGTCCACCACCGAAAGATGGCCATCTTTCATCTTCGCCGATATGGCGGAGATCAACGCGGCCCGGCGCGCCTGCTTCGGCAGCTTATAGGAATAGTCTCTCGGCTTCTTGGCGAAGATAACCCCGCCACCGCGGAACAGTGGGGAGCGTGTGGAACCGGCCCTGGCCCGTCCCGTCCCCTTTTGCTTCCATGGCTTCTTTCCACCACCGCTAACTTCCGCGCGAGTCTTGGCGCTATGGGTGCCACGGCGCTTGTTGGCCAACTGACACAGAACCATCTCATGCATCAGAGATTTGCTAATTTTACCCTCGAAAATAGTGGAAGACACTTCCGCGTCCCCCACCTTATTCCGGCTGGTATCTAATACGTCAACCTTCATAGTAGCCTACTTCTTTCCTTTTTTCGCCGGTTCGGCCTGCTTAACCCGGATCTTTGCCCTGGAGCTTTTGGTCACCATAACCAGGCCACCATTGGGCCCAGGCACGGCGCCTCGCACCAGCATCAAGTTTCGCTCCGGGAACAGACGCACCACGGAAAGATTCAGAATCGTAACCCTTTCATTTCCCATTTGGCCCGGCAATTTTTTCCCTTTGAGCACTCTGCCTGGCATGGAGTGCATACCCACGGAGCCAGGATGACGGAACTGCTCATGCGCGCCATGGCTCATGGGAGCGCCAGAAAATCCGTGACGCTTCACTACTCCGGCAAATCCGCGCCCCTTGCTTATGGCCGTCACCGACACATGGCTCACATCCTGGAATATATCCACTTTTATCTCGTCGCCGATCTTCGGCTCCTCCTGGCCAGGGGCCAGCTTCACTTCCCGCAAAACCTTCTGCGGTTTCAAGTTCCTCTTCTCGAACATGACCCTTTGAGGCTTTGCCATCTTCTCCGGGTTCTTTTTCGTGAAAGGATCAAAACCAAGCTGAACCGCTGAATATCCGTCCACTTCCCCGGTTTTAACCTGGGTCACGAAGCACGGACCCATTTCCAGAATGGTCACCGGAACCTCATCCCCGTCGTCGGAGAACACCTGTGTCATGCCGGCTTTTCGGCCAACCAACCCGTTCATTTATCCTCCTGCCTCTGAAGCTTTATCTCTATGTCCACGCCCGAGGACAAATCCAGCTTCATAAGAGCGTCCACCGTATTGGGCGAACTCTCCATTATATCGATAATCCTTTTGTGGGTGCGAATCTCGAATTGCTCCCGAGACTTCTTGTCCACATGCGGCGAACGCAACACCGTCCACCTGTTCCGCGACGTAGGCAGCGGGATCGGCCCGATTACCCTGGCGCCGGACCTTTTCACTGTATCCACGATTTCCTTCACTCCCAGGTCCAAAACTCTATGGTCGTAACCTTTGAGCTTTATCCTGATTTTCTGCCCCGCTACTGTAGACATTAATTTACTCCACTACCTCAGATATTACCCCGGCGCCCACGGTGCGGCCGCCTTCCCGTATGGCGAACCGAAGCTCCTTTTCCATGGCGATCGGCGTGATAAGCTCCGCCGTCACGCTCACGTTGTCGCCTGGCATCACCATCTCCACTCCTTCCGGCAGCTCCACTATCCCGGTCACGTCCGTGGTCCGGAAATAAAACTGCGGCCGGTATCCCTTGAAAAACGGCGTATGACGCCCGCCTTCCTCTTTCGTCAATATATACACTTCCGCCTTGAACTTCTTGTGCGGGGTGATGGAACCGGGCTTGGCCAGAACCTGGCCGCGCTCCACTTCGTCGCGCTTGGTGCCGCGAAGAAGCACTCCCACGTTGTCCCCGGCGATTCCTTCGTCGAGCAATTTGCGGAACATCTCCACCCCGGTGACCACTGTCTTCTGGGTGTCGCGCACTCCCACGATCTCCACTTCCTCGCCAGGCTTCACCTTGCCGCGCTCCACGCGCCCCGTGGCCACGGTGCCGCGGCCGGAGATGGTGAACACGTCTTCCACCGGCATCAAAAACGGCTTGTCCACGTCCCGTTTCGGCTGGGGGATGTAGCTGTCCACAGCTTCCATCAGGTCCATTATTCCCTTGATGGAGTCCGGGTCCTCCGGGTTCTCCAGCGCTTTTAGCGCCGAGCCCTGGATGATGGGGGTGTCGGAGCCGGGGAACTCATATTTGTCCAGAAGCTCGCGGATCTCAAGCTCCACCAGTTCCAGAAGCTCAGGATCGTCCACCATGTCCACCTTGTTCATGAACACCACGATGTATGGCACACCCACCTGACGGGCCAGCAGGATATGCTCGCGAGTCTGGGGCATGGGGCCATCGGCGGCGGACACCACCAGGATGGCGCCGTCCATCTGGGCCGCGCCGGTGATCATGTTTTTCACATAATCGGCGTGGCCCGGGCAGTCCACATGGGCATAGTGGCGGTTTGTGGTGGAATACTCCACGTGAGCCGTGGCGATGGTGATGCCGCGCTCCCGCTCCTCGGGGGCCTTGTCGATGTTGTCGAACGACACGGCGTCAGCCAGGCCCTTTTTGCTAAGCACACTTGTTATAGCCGCCGTCAAAGTGGTCTTGCCATGGTCCACGTGACCGATGGTGCCGATGTTGACGTGCGGTTTCGTCCTGTCGAATTTCTCCTTTGCCATGACGCT
>JAOUPQ010000025.1 GCA_029879765.1 Nitrospinota bacterium
TATTCCTTTCCCCGAATTTGCGGATGCGACAGTACCCTAAGATACATTGCTCAAGCAGGGATGACAAGGGCCTTCGCTAATATGGAGTACGTCGCCAAAGAGGTCATTTGACTGCCCACCTCAAGGTGTCGCCCAGTTCTCCGCGTCTATGCCGCCGTCATTATCTGCGCATACATCAAAACGCGCCCCAGGCCGGGCAGACCGCTACTTTCGCAAAAACCCTCTGTATAAATCCTCCCTGGAGATCGACAGCGCCACCGGGCGGCCATGGGGGCAGGTGTAGGGGAGCCGACACTCATCCAGCCTGCGGGCCAGCGACTCCATCTCCCGGATGTCGAGCCTGTCCCCCGCCATCACCGACGCCCGGCACGCCATGGAGCTGAGCGCCGATTCGAGGATATCATCGAACCCGGCCCCCTTCTCCATCCCAGAAGCCTTCTCCACCATATCCTCCACCACCGCCTTGTGGTCCGCCGCGGCGATGAGCCCGGGGACCGCCCGGATATGGAAATCGTGGGGGCCAAACTCCTCCAGGACAAAACCGAGCTTCTCCAGCCCCCCCATGATCCCGCGCAAGACCTCCGCCCCCGGCGCCGACAGCTCCACCAGGATGGGGAACAACAGCTCCTGGCTCTCCCCCTCCCCCTGGCCATACCGGGCCAGCAGCGCCTCGTAGTTTATCCGCTCATGGGCGGTGTGCTGATCCACCAGATAGAGCCGGTCCCCCGCCTCCAGCAGAATGAAGGTGCGGAACAGCTGCCCCACCACCCTGGCCCCCTGGGGAATCTCCAGCCCCATCTCCAGTGGCCGGGCCTCTTCCGGCGCCATGGCCGGGGGCAAAGGATAGCCGACGCCCGGCATGGCGGAAGCGGGGGGAGTGTATGGGGCAAAGGGAGCCATGGTCTCTCTCATCTCCATCCGCCGGGGCGCCCCGGGGGCTACCGCCGATGGGGTGAAGCCCGCCGCCGATGGAATGAAAACCCGGGAAGTGGATGTCTCCTCCGGGCCCGACATCCGCTCCAGAGCCTTCGACAGGCCGCCGCGCAACAGGTTGATCACCGCGCCGTTGTCGGTGAATCTGGCCTCGGACTTGGTGGGGCTCACGTTCACATCCACCCTCTCCGGGGGAATCTCCATATACAGAAAGAGGGATGGATGGATCCCCCGGGGGAGCAGGGAGCGATACGCCTCGTTCACCGCGTATATGATTATCTTGTCCCGCATGTAGCGCCCGTTCACATAGACATACTGGGCATCCCGCGAGGCCCGCCCCCCTCCGGGGCGGGAAACAAGGCCGCAGACCCGCATCCCGTCAAAAGAATGGTCCACCCGGACCAGCGGCGCCAGGGTCTTCTCCCCGAAAAGGGCCTTGATTCTTTTCCCCAGCCCATCGGCCCCTTCGGCGCCGGCAGCGGCCTCGAACACCTGTTTGCCGTCCCGGGTGAAGGTGAACCCCACATTCGGGGCGCCCAGAGCCTGGCGCAGCGCCGCCTCGTGGCAATGCCCCCCCTCCACACTTTCACTCTTAAGGAACTTGCGGCGCGCCGGGACGTTAAAGAAAAGGGAGTTGACGGTGACCGAGGTCCCCTGCACCGGGGCGCAATCCCGCATGTCGATCAGCTTCCCCCCTTCCATCACGATCTCCGTCCCCGCCGGGGCGCCGGCGGGGCTGGTGGCCAGGATCATGCGGCACACCGACGCGATGGAGGGGAGCGCCTCCCCGCGAAAACCCATGGTGGCGATGGCGGACAGGTCTCCATGGGCGCGGATCTTGCTGGTGGCGTGACGCTCCAGACACAGCAGGGCGTCGTCCCGGTTCATCCCGGCGCCGTCGTCGATGACGCAGATGGAGGACTTGCCGCCGTTGCGGATCGATATCTGGATATGAGACGCGGAAGCGTCCACGGAGTTTTCGATAAGCTCCTTGATGATGGAAGCGGGGCGCTCCACAACTTCCCCGGCGGCGATCTGGTTCGCCACTTTTTCCGGAAGGACCCTGATCCTCCCCGGCGTGGTATCTGTGTATAGGGTTTCCATCATCCTGCCTCCGGTTGATTTTTATTGTACGGGCAGCCCGGTGGGGGAGTCAACCGGGGGCGCAGGACTGCCGGGCCCCGGCGCTCACAAGAAGAGCCGCAGGGAGATGTAGGCGGTCAGGGACATGACAATAGTGTATGGGAGCGCCAGTATCAGCATCCGCACGTAGGAGAGCCGGATAAGCTGGGCCAGGGCGGAGGTGAGCAGAAACAAAAAGGCCGCCTGCCCGTTGGGGGTGGCCACGCTGGGGATGTTGGTGCCGGTGTTTATGGCCACCGCCACCAGCTCCAGCTGCTCCCTGGAAAGCAACCCCTCCTGGTGGGCCTGATATGCCTCCGTGATATATATGGTGGCCACGAAGACGTTATCGCTGACCGCCGAGAGTATCCCCGACGCCAGGAAGAACGCCTCCAGCTGGGCGTTCCCCTGCTTGCTCATGGTCCAGTGGACAATGGGGGCGAACAGTCCCTGGTGGTGGATCACCGCCACGATGGCGAAGAAAACCGTCAAAAGGCATGTGAAGGGGAGCGCCTCGGAAAAGGCGCGGCCGATGGAATGCTCGTCGTTGATCCCGTTGAGAGATGTGAGGGCGATGATCACCGCCAGCCCGATCAGCCCCACCTCGGCGATGTGGAAGGCCAGCGCGAAAATCAAAAACACTCCCGCCAGGGCCTGGGTCAGAAGCTTGGCGCGGCTCCCTTCGTCCTGCCGGGCGTTTTCCTTCTCGGCGTAATCCCGCAGCACCTCCCGCACCCGCTCCGGCAGTTGATATCCATATCCGGCGACGCCAAACCGCTCCACCAGCGCACAGGTGAGCAGGCCGGCCACCAGGGTGGGCATGGTAATGGGGGTCATCCTCCAGAAGAACTCGCCGAAATGCCAGTGCATCTTCGCTCCGATCAGCAGGTTCTGCGGCTCCCCCACCAGGGTGCACACTCCCCCCAGGGCGGTGCCCACGGCGGCGTGCATCATGATGTTGCGCAAAAAGCCGCGGAAGTTCTCCAGGTCCGCGTGATACTGGTTTTCAAACTCCTCCTTCTCCCCCTGGCTGTCCCGCAGTTTTTCTATCATGCTGGAGGCGAACTTGGTGTACACGGAGTAGAACCCGGTGGCGGCGGTGATCACCACGGCGGTGACGGTCAGCGCGTCCAGGAAGGCGGAGAGGAATCCACCGGCGAAACAGAACATGAAAGAGAGCCATATCTTGGAATGGACCCGCACCAGCAGGTTGGAGAATATATACAGCAGCATGTCGCGCATGAAATAGATGGAGGCGACCATGAACATGAGCAACAGGATCACGGGGAAGTTCACCACCATCTCCTCGAACACATTCTCCGGCGAGGCCATCCCCAGGGCGATCGCCTCCAGCGCCAACAGGCCGCCGGGCAACAAGGGATAGCAGGAGAGGGCCATGGCCAGGGTGAAGATAAACTCCATCACCAGAACCCATCCGGCCACGAAGGGACCGGCGGTGAAAAGGAGAATCGGGTTTATGACCAGGAACACCAGGGTGACGGTTTTGTACCACCTGGGGCTGTGCCCCATGAAGTTTGCGTAAAAAGCCGAGAGCATATAGTTTCCGCGATATAAGGATGTTTATGGAAACGAGGCTCCGGGATTTTCCGCGCCCCGCCTGCTACAATACAATCTTCGCCGGGCTCCCGATGGAGAGCGCCGGAAAAGCGACATATTATCACTGATCCGGGCAGGAAAGGTATAGGTATGAATACAAAATTCGTCATGGTCACCGGCTGTTCCAGCGGCATCGGTCTGTGCTCCGCCAAAACCCTGCTCCAGCGCGGATATCGGGTTATCGCCACCGCCAGGAAGGAGGAGGATATCCGGATGCTCAAGGATCTGGGGATGGACACGGTGCGGCTGGAGCTGGCGGAGAGCCAGTCTGTATCAGGGGCTGCGGCGGCGGCGCTGGATATAAGCGGGGGGACGGTTTTTGCCCTGGTGAACAACGCCGCCTTCGGCATGCCCGGCGCCGTGGAGGATCTGACCCGGGCCGCCATCCGGGAGCAGTTCGAGGTGAACCTTTTCGGCGCCATGGAGCTGACCAACCTTCTGATCCCCTCCATGCGGGCCGCGGGGGAGGGGCGGATCGTGATGGTAAGCTCCATGCTGGGGTTCCTGTCGATAAAATACCAGGGCGCCTATAACGCCAGCAAGCACGCCATGGAAGGGCTCACAGACACTTTGCGGATGGAGCTGGCCGACACGGGGATAAAGGTTAGCCTGGTGGAGCCGGGGCCGATAAGAAGCCGCATCCAGCAAAACGCCGTGGGGCATTTTAAAAAACATGTGGACGAATCCAGGTCGCTGCATCAGGCCAGATACAAAAAAATGGCCCGCTCCATCCAGGAAGGGAGAGAGGCCCCCTTCACCCGCGACCCGGAGGTGGTGGCGGCCAAGATAGTCCACGCGCTGGAAAGCTCCCGGCCCAAGATCCGATACCTGGTCACACCCCTGGCCCACATGTTTGGCATCGCCCGGCGTTTTTTCCCGGCGTTTCTCATAGACCGTCTGCTGGCCCGGAGGTGATTGGGAGGCGGGCCTTGCCCGTCACGGCGCCGGGGTGAACACCCCCAGCTTCACCGGTTTTTTTGACCCGGTGATGGATGACAGATCCAGCGCCTCCCCCCGGCTGGCATGGTAGGCCAGGATGGCGATCAGCGCGGTCTCCACCAGCATGGGGTCGATCCCCGCCTTGTCGGAGGTGACCACCTGGACCGGGGCGCAAAGCTGGCCGATCCGCTCCACCAGATATCCGTTCCGCGCCCCCCCTCCACAGAGGATGACCCGGTCCGTCGGCCTGCCGGCCTGGGCCAGCCTGTCGATTTCAAATCCGATGGTTGCGGCGGTAAGCTCCGTCATGGTGGCGCAGAAGTCGGCGCTCCAGGGGATGCGCCCCTTCGGGAACAGCCACTCCAGGAAAGCCTGGCCGAAAGTCTCCCTTCCGGTGGATTTTGGCGGGGGCTGGTGGAAGTATGGATGGTACATGGCCCGACGGAGGATGAAGTTGTTCACCACCCCTTCGGTGGCCAGCCTGCCGTTATGGTCGAACGGTTTTCCCGTGATTTTTCTGGCCGCGATATCGATGAGCATGTTGCCGGGGCCGATATCGTAGGCGATCAGCTCCCCCAGGCTTCCGGCGTTGGCGGGGATGTGGGTGAGGTTGGCGATGCCGCCGATGTTCACCACGCAGGTGGACTTTTTGCTGGAGCCGAAAAGGGGGAGATGGGCGATGGGGGCCAGAGGGGCGCCCTGGCCACCGGCCACCATGTCCGCCCGACGAAAATCGCTCCACACGTCCATCCCAGTCATGGAGGCGATGACACTGCCGGAGCCTATCTGCAGGGTGGCGCCCTGTTCCGGGGCGTGGAGGATGGTCTGGCCATGAGAGCCTATGAGGGTGGGTTTTAGGCCCTTTAGGCCCATCCTTTTCATGAGCTTCCTGGCGGCTTTGCCGAAGACTTCCCCCACGGCGTAATCCAGATCCATCACATGGTCAATAGGCGCCATGGGCCAGAATTCGATCAGCTCTTCGGCCAACTCCTCGTCATAGGCTGTCTTGAGGGAAACCAGGGGACGAACCGAAAGGCCCCCCCTGTTCTTGCGGATATCGAAGGCCGCCGCGTCCACTCCATCGGCGGAGGTGCCGCTCATGAGGCCTATGATAATGGGCAAGGCTCTACTTCGTTTTTTTGAAGGCGCGTCTGGTCTCCGCCATAAGTTGCGGATCCGTGAGCAGGTCATACACCGTCATAGCCATCGCCTTGGTCATGGCCAGGGCGGCGGCGTGGCCTTTTTTGGAGATGACCGCCTCCAGAAAATTGCGCGAATGGTTGATATCCTCCCGCCCCCCTATGGCGTATTCCGGATGGAGGGAAGGGACCACCTGGCTCAGGTTGCCTATGTCGGAGGATCCGATCTCCTCGGTTTCGGAAAAGTCGTCCTCGGGGGCGTTGATGGCGGCCATATTGGCGCGAAACGCCTGGCCCATGGGATAGCTGGGGTAGAACGGGTCATACACCATGCCTCTCTGTTTTATGGAGACCTTGCATCCTGCGGATTTGGCGGCGCCCTGGGCGCATTGGCGCACCCTGGCGATCACCTCCTGGAAGTACTCCCGATCCAGGGCCCGGATGTAGAAGGCCATCTCCACCTTTTCCGGGATGATGTTCGGCGCGTCGCCGCCGTGGGTGAATATGCCGTGGACCCTGGCTTCTTCCTTCAGTTGCTGGCGCATGGAGGAGACGGCGTTGTAGAACAGCACTCCGGCGTCCAGGGCGTTGACCCCTTTGTACGGGAAGGCGGCGGCGTGGGCGGCCTTCCCCGTGAAGGTGAAAAAAAGCTCCGTGACGGCGAACATGCGCGCCACCACCCGGGTCTTGTTGGAAGGATGGGTCATGATGGCCGCGTCCACATTCCTGAACACGCCAGCCTCGATCATCCGCACTTTCCCTCCGCCCCCTTCCTCGGCGGGGGTTCCGATGACCTGCAAGGTCCCCGGAAAGTCCGGCGCGGCGCGGACAATGGCGGCGGCGGCGGCGAAGGCTGTGGCGGCGATGAGGCTGTGGCCACAAGCGTGGCCGATCTGGGGCAGGGCGTCATATTCGGCGATCAGCGCCACGGTGGGCGCCTTTGCGCTTGCGCCTTTGGCGCCGCTTCCCTTGCGGGTGGCGACGAAGGCGGTGGGGAGGCCCGCCACGGGCGATTTTACTGAAAAACCCTCCGCCACCAGCTTCTCCTGCAGCAGGGCGGCGGCGAAGGTCTCCTGATAGCACACTTCCGGTTTGTCGAATATGGCCCTGTTTATCCCGGATATCTCCCCGGACAGTTTTTCCGCTTCCTGTGCGATGGATCTTTTGACGGGGTGGGTTAGGTTGGCTTCAGTCACATGTTTCTCAATATTCTAAGGTAATTAAGCTCCTGGGGGATATCCCGGTCCTCGCAGTAGTTGTTTTCCGAAAGGATTTTCAAATCATCCAGGCACCGCTTGTCCCCCTCAAAGACCGCCCTGGTCGCCCCGCTGTCCGCCAGCATCCCCCCCGCCTCCAGCAGGTCGAGCACCGACCTGCAGCTGAATCTTTTGTCTTCATGGATCAGGAAGGTGTCTGTGCCATGTTCCTGGACAATGAGGCTGACATATGTGGCCGGCCGGGCGTGGAACCCCTGGGGCTGGGGCAAGGGGAGCTGGTAGGTGATGGGAGTGACATACATGGAGAGAATCCGCTCCGCCACCTCGTTTCCCTCCGCCAGGTATCGGGCGCAATGATGCAGCCCGAATCCCGTGATCACCTTCAGAAGCTCCGGATTGTCCACAAGCCGGGCTATTCGGGCGCCCGCTTCCCCGCCTCGGGTCTTGTTCTCGTGTCTTTCGTAGAAATGGATGAGCCAGGAGAGGGACTCGAACAGGTGCATGGGGATGGCGGTGAGCCCCCGCATGGTCAAGGTCCAGGGGTTCTTCCCCTCCGCCATGCTTCCTTTTATGTGGGTGTCGTATTCGCTCTGGATATTGTGCAGCTGGCTTTCGAAATCAGCCATCATGTTTTCGTTGATCCGGGAGGGGATAATCTCCGAAAGATCCGAGGCCTTGATCCTGCGCTGGAGCCCGCCTTGGCGGAACAGCTTGAACACCCGTCGGTAGGATTGGGCGATGGAGATGATTCTCTCTTCCGGATTGTCGATTTTGACTCCACCAATGGTGTAGGGCAATTTGGGAGTGGGTTTGAACTTCCACTCCTCCTGGGGGATGGACTCGAAAGCCACCTCCATCCCCAGATCTTTGGCTTCCTCCACCAGGCTGTCGTGGAACCGGCTGAGCACCTTCATGAAATAGGCCATGGCCTTGGTGGCGTCTTTTTCGAATTCCCGGCGGATGGCGTCGCTGGTGGCGCTAAGGTAATCGCTGTATCTTTCCACCACATGCAATATCTGGAACCCCGCCAGGCTGAAGTTGCGCACACTGGCCACCACCTCGGCAAAATAAAGAAATCTCTGGTTCGACCGGGCGCCGTAGTCATCTAGCAGGTTTTCCAGCTTTTCCGATTCCTTGAGCAGGGTGAAGACGAACAGTTTGTTGACCCCGTGGCCTTCCCGGCTAAGGTGGCCCAGCAGAGAGATAAAATCCACGCTGGCCTCCCGGAGGATGGGGATGAAATCCTCCTCGCTGATAATCTGGGAAAGGCTTTGGGTGGAAGCGGCCTGGCTCACTTGGACACGGAAGATGGGGTTGCGACGAAAAAAGAGGGAGGAGTGGGGAAAGAGCCCCCGGCCGCCACGGTCTTAAACATAATTGTCCTAAACCCGCTGTAATCCTTGGATAAAAATACATGTTACCCAAGGACACAGGGCAAGTCAACATCCGTCAGGCCATCCAGGGCGGCCACTGGTCGGGACGAAACCAGAAGCGGAAGCCTACCAGGTCAGGCCCGACTTCTTTAGCCACTTCTTCTCGTCGAAGTTGGCGATGGCCCACTCTTCGAATAATATCTCGTCATAGGTCAGCTGCCTGCCGTCTATCATGGCTTTCGGTTTCGTCGGCGGCGTTGCGGGATTTTTCAATACAGGATCCAGTTCCGCCTCCACCGCCGCATCATCGTTTCTCTCCTGGATCAGTTCTATCCTCTGGTCGGGGCTCTTGTCGTTTGAAAGCTCGATAAGGTCGTTGATCTTCAGCGCCAGCCCCAGAAGGGTGGACGGCTCGATAACTTTTCGTTGTTTCAGGTCCAACAGTGCGTTCATAACCGCCTCGTCCCTGGTCAGGGCCGCCACGATCAGTTGTGAAAGATCCTTAAGGTTCTTATCTTTTTTCTCGTCCATGATGCACTCCTAATCCCGGTTTTTCGGGAAACAGTCATGGCAGGCTCAATCACCTCCATACTCTTGCCTATGTAATAAAGCAAAACATATGCCAAAGGCTTTGAAATATCGGCGTGTGTGTATCGCATTGTAATAAAGCTGGTTAGCGGCTGGTGAAATTGTCGCAGGCGGGACAAGGGTTGAGACATATGTTCCAAACGTATACAAAAACACACCCATATGAAAAAAATGTCCCATGGCTTAATGCTTTCCCTCGGGCGCCCCCGTATATGGTAATCTTTTTCCTGGCTGTGGCTTCCTGGGTGGTGGACGAGTATAATCAGAAACCCGGTTCTCTGGTTTATCGAAGAGTCGCAGGGGAAACCGGTTTTTTTATAATTTGACAGGTAATACAGATAATTCATGAGTGGTCACCAATTTGCCAGCGAACCTGAAAGGGTTGGATCGGAAAAACTCCGCACTCCGCCGTGCAATCTGGATATGGAGCGCGCCGTGCTGGGGGCCATATTGCTGGACAACGAGGCGCTTCCCCGCGCCATGGAGGCTTTAAGCGGGTCGGAGGATTTCTACAAGCCGGCCCATCGCAGGATATATGAATGCATCCTGAAGCTTTTCGAAAAGGGAGAGCCGGTGGACGTTCTCACTCTTTCCGAATCCTTGCGCGCCCATGGCTGGCTGGACAGCGTGGGCGGGACCGTCTTTCTGGCGGAGCTTATGGACTCGGTCCCCACTGCGGCCAACATCCGGGTGCACGCCAGGGTCATCCGCGAAAAAGCCGTGCTGCGACGCCTGATCACCGTGGCGGGAGACGCGGTGACCATGGCCTATGAGCGGGAGGACGAGGTGGACACGGTGGTGGACGATATCGAGAGGATGATCCTGGATATATCCCAGAAGAGATCCCGCGGATCGTTCCAGGAGGTGGGGGCCATCCTCACCAACGCCATCAAAACCATTGAAGGGCTGTATGAGAATAAAAGGCTGGTCACCGGCGTGACCACCGGATACAAGGATCTGGACGAGAAGACCGCCGGGCTGCAAAAGTCCGATCTGGTAATCGTGGCCGGCAGGCCCTCCATGGGCAAGACCGCCTTTGCCCTGAACGTGGTGCAGAATTTCACCCGGGATGTGGAGGACGCGGTGGTGTGCATCTTCTCTCTGGAGATGAGCGCCGAACAGCTGGTGATGCGGTTTCTCTGCTCCGAGGCCAGGGTCTCCAGCCACAAGGTGCGTACCGGCTATCTGGCCAAAAGCGACTGGCCCAAGCTTACGCTGGCGGCGGGGGAGTTGTATAAGCGCTCCATCCACATAGACGACACTCCTGGCATGACGGTGCTGGATATGCGGGGCAAGGCGCGGCGTCTGCAGGCGGAGAAGGGGAGGCTGGACCTTATCGTGGTGGACTACCTGCAATTGATGGACTCCCGGGGCAGGGTGGAGAGCCGGGTGCAGGAGGTCTCCGGCATCACGCGATCGCTCAAGCAGCTGGCCAAGGAGCTCAACGTGCCGGTGCTGGTGATCAGCCAGCTGAGCCGGAAAGTGGAGGAGAGAGTGGGAGGCCAGAAGCGCCCGCAACTGTCTGACCTGCGAGAATCCGGCTCCATAGAGCAGGACGCCGATGTGGTGCTGTTCGTATATCGGGAGGATTACTATACCCGGGACAAGCCGGAGATAGAGAACGTGGCGGAAATAATAATAGGCAAGCAGAGGAACGGACCCCTGGGGTTGATCAAGTTGACATTCCTGAAGGACTACACCAGATTCGAGGATTTCGCCCGGACCGAGGGCTATTCTGATTTTGAGGAACAATTCTGATAAAGTGAAATTCGCTTCTCCTGCCTGGGCGGAGGTGGATCTGGACAGGCTCCACCACAACGTGGATCTGATCCATGGGGCGGCGGGCGTCCCCCTTCTGCCGGTGATCAAGGCCAACGCCTACGGCCATGGGGCCAATACGCTGGCCAGGGAGCTTTCCCGGCGCAGGGAGGTGGCCGCCTTGTGTGTGTGGACCATCCAGGAAGCTCGCGCCCTGCGCGCCGAGGGGATAAAAAGCCGTATCCTGGCCCTGGGGGGGGCGGCGCCGGAAGAGGCGAAATTGGCGATGGACCTGGGGGTGGAGCCGGTGGTGGGTTCGGCGCGGCACGCCCGGGCGCTGGCCCATGCGGCGGGGAGGAACCAGGCGGTGGTCCACCTTAAGCTGGACACAGGCATGGCCCGTCTGGGGGCGGACCTTCAGGAGGCTTTTGATGTATTCACCCAGGTCGCCCAAATAAAAAACCTGCGGCTTGCAGGATTGATGACCCATTTTTCCTCCGCCGGCGCCAGCAAAAAGGAGTCGAGGGGGCAGGTTGAATCCTTCGACGAAGTGATCGGCGCGCTGGGGGCGGCAGGCCACACCGTCCCGCCATGCCATGCGGCGAACACGGCGGGGCTTTTTCTCCACCCGGAGGCGCGCTATCAGCTTGTGCGGCCGGGGATTGGGCTGTATGGCATTCAGGAGTTCTCCGGCCCAGACGTGGGATTAAAGCCGGTGCTCAGCCTCAAAGCGCGGGTTTCGTGGATAAGAAATGTTTCCAAGGGGCAAACCGTCTCCTACGAGGGGATGTGGAAATCGCCGGGCAAAAGGCGGGTGGCGGTGGCCAGCCTGGGCTATGCCGATGGATATTCAAGAATCCTTTCCAACCGTGTCCATGGTATCATTAATGGACGGAAAGTCCGGCAGATCGGGGTGATATGCATGGATGTTTCCATGTTCGACGTCACCAGGGCCGAAGCTTTGGAAGGTGATGTCATGACAGTTATCGGAGAGGAAGGGGTCCACCACGTGGGCGCGCTGGATCTGGCGAGGGCAGCGGGCACTATCTCATACGAGATTC
This sequence comes from Nitrospinota bacterium, assembly GCA_029879765.1. Taxonomy (GTDB): domain Bacteria; phylum Nitrospinota_A; class UBA7883; order UBA7883; family UBA7883; genus JAOUMU01. The sequence continues at coordinate 11,748 of JAOUPQ010000025.1, forward strand.
TATGCAAGATAGGAAACCGCGTCCGGAGAATATACCATCGGTCCGGGAAGATAGACCGGAAGCATACATCGCGGGTGTTTATAACGGAATCATATTGAATGCTTGATAATTCAGAGTTCGCTTCATGGGTTTGATCGAACGCTTTTTTGCCACAATTGGGGAAAAAGTCATATGGCTGCTGGCCGTCTGTGGCAAAGCCACCATGTTCTCTCTGGAAGTGCTGAAATGGACTTTCCGTCGCCCGTTTAAAATCCGCTCTGTATTAGAGCAGATGGAGGAGATCGGTTTCAACTCCATCCCGGTGGTCTCCATCACCGCCCTGTCCACCGGCGGGGTGCTGGCCCTGCAAAGCTTCGAGGGGTTTCGCCGTTTCGGCGCGGAGAGCATGACCGGCACCGTGGTGGCGCTATCCATGACCCGGGAGCTGGGCCCGGTGCTCACCGGGCTTATCGTGGCGGGGCGCGCAGGATCGGCCATGGCGGCCCAGCTGGGCACCATGAAGGTTACCGAACAGATCGACGCGCTGTACACACTGAGCGCCAACCCCATCAAATATCTTATCGTTCCCCGGTTTCTGGCGGCGCTGGTCATGATGCCCGCGCTGGTGGTGTTCGCCGATTCGGTGGGGATTCTGGGTGGCGCGGGTATCGCCGTTCTGAACCTGGAAGCCAACTCGGTGATATATATGAAAAAGACTTTCGAGTTTCTGAAGCTTAACGATATATTTTCGGGTCTGCTCAAGTCCATGGTGTTTGGCGCCATCATTGCCATCGTCTGCTGCTACCAGGGCTTCTACACCGCAGGAGGCGCCGAGGGAGTGGGAAGGGCCACCACCCGGTCGGTGGTCATATCGTCCATCATGATCCTGATCTCCGACTATATCCTCACCGCGTTTCTGTTTTCCGGGCGTTGACGGAGGCGATATGGCTGAAGATATAATCATTGAGCTTGTTAATGTGCACAAAGCCTTCGGATCCAAAAAAGTGTTGCGGGGAGTGGACCTGAAGATCCGCCGGGGGGAATCGATGGTGATCATCGGAGGGTCCGGCAGCGGAAAGTCCGTGACCATCAAGCACATGATAGGGCTGTTGATGCCGGACTCCGGGCATGTGTATGTGGATGGCCAGGACGTGACCCGCATGGATGAAAGGGAACTGAACCAGATGAGGCGCAAGTTCGGGATGCTGTTCCAGGGGGGCGCCATGTTCGACTCGCTGACGGTGGGGGAAAACGTCGGTTTTGCCCTAAAGGAACACACCAACCTTGCCAAAAGCGAAATAGAAAAGATAGTGAAGAGCAAGCTGGAGATGGTGGGGCTGGAAGGGACGGAAAACCTGAAACCGGCCGAGCTTTCCGGCGGGATGCTGAAAAGAGCGGGATTGGCCAGGGCTATCGCCATGGACCCGGAGATAATATTGTATGACGAGCCCACCACGGGGCTCGACCCCATCATGTGCGACCAGATCAACGCCCTCATAGCCTCCATGCAGGATAAAGTGGGCGCCACCGCCGTCACCATCACTCATGACATGGTCTCCACCAACAGGATCGCCGACAGGATCGCCATGCTGTACCAGGGGGAGTTTGTGGCGGTGGGGACACCGGACGAAGTGTTCAACAACACCCGGGAGGAGGTGGCGGAATTCTGTTATGTGGGCAAGGTAATCCGCCAGACGGAAGGATTGACTGGAAGATGACAGGCTGTATGATTACCAAAAGAAATAAACGCGTAAGGATCGTAAAAGATGGCCAATAAATTGTCACCTGAGGTAAAAGTTGGATTTTTCACCATATTGGCTGTCGTCATCCTGCTGTACATGTCCTTCCGAACCGCAGGGGTCTCCTTCACCACCACAAAGTTTCCCATGTTCACCGTCAAATTCAAGTCGGTGTCCGGATTGGAAAGAAAATCCAAGGTGAAGCTTTCCGGGGTGGAGATCGGCCAGGTGGAAAATGTCCTGCTGGAAGATCAACATGCGCTGGTGGTGGTGCGGCTGAGCATGCCGGCGGAGATAAGAAGAAACTCCACCGCCACCATAAAGACATCGGGCCTTCTGGGGGAGAAATACGTAGAGATAGTGCAGGGAATCTCCGAAGCTCCGTTGCTGGAGGACGGGGAGAACCTGGAACAGGTGGTGGAGGCGGCGGAGATATCCGACCTGGTCAACAAGATGGGAGGCGCCATGGATGATATCCGGGTGCTGACCACCTCCCTGAAGAACCTGGCCCAGACCATGGAAGGGGAGCAGGATCTGGCCTCCATCATGAGAAACGTCAATGAATCCACGCTAAACCTCTCCGCGTTCATCCAGGAAAACCGGGAGATAGTCCATAAGAGCATGGTGGGGCTGAGCCAGATCTCCGAGGATTTCGCCAGAATATCACCGCAACTGACCAGCGACATGCAGGAGTTCGCCACCCTGTCCAAAGAGCTGCTGGAGAAAAACAACCAGGGGATCACCGATTCTTTGACCAGTCTCCGGCGCCTTTCCGACACCATGAACGGGGTGCTGACAGACAACAGAGTGAACATCAAGGATCTGATAGCCAGCATGACCCAGGCCTCCACCCGCATGGACGAGGTGATAGACGCCCTCAAGCAGGCCAGCCAGTCCACCGCCAACACAGCCCAGGGGCTGGAGAGCATCACCAGCAAGATAGAAAGCGGCCAGGGATCCATCGGCAAGCTGATGACCGAAACCGAAGTGTATGACAATCTCAACGACGCGCTCAAAGGCGCCAGGGATCTGGTGGGCAAGGCGGAGGATTTCGGGATGCTGATCGGGGCCAGGACGGAATACCAGTCGGACCTGGACACATGGAAATCGTTCTTCACCCTGAAGATAAACCCCACGCCGGACAAGTTTTATCTGGTGGAGGTAACCGAAGACCTGCGTCGGACCGACCTGGACTACAGCCGCAACACCCTGAATTCGCTTCTGTACACCGCCATGATCGGCAAGCGTTTTTCCGATATTACCCTGCGGGCGGGCCTGATAGAATCCGCCACCGGGGCGGCCATCGACATCCATTTGCTCAATGACAACTTCACCGCCACCGCCGAGGCGTTCAACCTCTCCGGCTACAACGCGGAGGCGGAAAACGCCCAGATAAAGGCATGGCTCAAGTGGGACTTTCATAAGTACATGTATCTGTACGCCGGCGCGGACGAGCTGCTGAATGAAAGATACAGGACGTATTTCGCCGGGGGAGGGATCCTGTTCGACGATAAAGACCTGATGCTGGCGCTTTCGCTGCGCTAAGCCGATCTTCGCCGGGGTTGGCCACAGGCCGGGGGAAGGGGGCGATGGTTCGCTTTATATTCGGTCAGATAATGGACTGATAGCTCCCATTATGAACCAAGTTTTGTAATCCTTTTGATCAAAACAACCTGAATGGATGGTATAATTTTCACTGGGTTGCTGTGCGTGGTGGATTTTGTTGGCCGAGATTGGCCCGGCGGTGGATGGCCGAAGTGTGTTGAGTGACAGCGTGTTGGAAATGTATACTGTGTGGCTAGCAGTGGATCAACCTGTAGATGATGGGATAAGCAAACGGTTTTCCTGATGGATGATAAGGATATTCCCAAGATAAAGACGGAGAACATCGATATCGATACCCTCCTGCGCGAAAAGGAGAAGATCGATTCGCTGATCAAGCGCAAGTTCACTCGCGAGATCACCGTCATGTTCACCGATCTTTCCGGATCAACCCAGATGAGCGAGGAACTGGGGGATCTGGCCATGCGCGCCATCCTGAAACGGCACCACGACATCATCCGGCCCCTGGTGGAATCCAACAACGGCGTCCTGGTGAAAACCATGGGGGACGGCACCATGTCATATTTCGAGAACGCCGCCGACGCCGTTAATTCGGCCATCCAGATCCAGAACAGCATCATGGAGTTCAACGAGGAAAAAGGTGATCCACTGTTGCTGATACGGTGCGGGCTGAACACCGGCATGGGAATAGTGGAGAAGACGGACGTATACGGCGATGTGGTGAATGTGGCCCAGCGGTATGAAGCCCTGGCCACGGCCCGGGAGATCCTCATAAGCGTGGAAACTTATGAAATGGTCAAGGACGTGCCGGGGATCACCGTGGTTTTCCTCAAGGAAACCAACATCAAGGGAAAAGGGGATATCCCCAAAAAAGTGTACAAGGTCCTGTGGGATCCCGAGGACGTGGAGCGGTACGCCGCCAGGATTAAATCGGGCGAAATGGTGACCTTCAAGGTGGACGGGGAGGAAGAGGAGGAGGAAAACGAGGGCTCCGAGGCCAAAACGGCGGTGGGTTTTTTCGCTCCCAGGCTGATGATAGAGCAGAAAGGGAAAAGCGCCGTCTTCTTCGAGATCGACAAGGACGAAATGGTCATCGGTCGCTCGTCCAAAACCGACATCCAGCTTCCGGAGGTCTATATCTCCCGGCGTCACGCCAAGATCGTCAAGGAAGGGGAGATGTTCTACATTGAGGATCTGGACAGCAATGTGGGCACTGTCTTTAAAGGCCAGAAGATAAAACGCCAGGAACTGCGCCATGGCGACGAGTTCAGCATCGGCTCGGTGCGGCTGGTGTTCATGAGCGAGCGGATAGGGGAGAGAAAAGAGCCTCTGGCCAACGCCTCGGAAAAAATTGTGGGGGTGGACACCGACGCCACCATGCACATCGACCGGAAAAAAGTCTTCCTTGTGAAGGTTTTCGAGGGGAACACGATGGTGGCCAAACATGAGCTGCGGGACATCCCCCTGCTCATCGGCAGGGTGAACGAATGCGATGTGCGCCTGGGCAATCCCGCCGTTTCCCGACAGCACGCCCGGATATACACCGTGGGGGAAACCGTCATCGTCGAGGACCTGAAAAGCAACAACGGCACCTATGTCAACGGCAGCAATATCAGCAAGGTGGATGTGGGGATCGACGACGAGATCCGGATCGGGCCTTTCACCATATTCATCATCGACCCATCCCAGCAGGATGAAGAGGAAAAAAGCAACAAGCTGACCCTGGCGGAAAAAATGCTCTCCTTCCTGCACAAAAAATAGATGCCCGCCGCTTCGCGGCCCCCCCGCCTCCACGTCATCCTGGTCCAGACCCGTCATGCGGGAAATATCGGCGCCACCGCGCGGCTCATGAAAAACCTGGGATTAAGCCGCCTCTCCCTGGTGCGCCCCACCGCCCGAGGCCACCTGGAGGCGATACGGATGGCGGTGGGCGCCTCGAGCATTATCGAACAGGCCCAGATCGTCGACACGCTGGAGGAAGCGCTGGGGGACGCCGCCAGATCCTATGCCGTCTCCCGCAGGCCCAGGGGGATAAACAAAAGAATAGTGTCGCCGGAAGAAGCCGCCAGGGAGCTGGTGGCGGCCCCGGAAATGGAAACCGCCATAGTCTTCGGTTCGGAAAAGCTGGGGCTATCCACCAGCCAGACTCGCCTTTGCGACGCGCTTATCTCCATCCCCACCTCCCCCCAGGCGCCCTCGCTGAATCTGGCCCAGGCCGTGGCGGTGACTCTCTATATTCTCACCCAGGCCCTGGCCCCCGCCCGGGAGCCCGGCCATGCTCCGCCCCCCTCCACCTCCGCCGATCGAAGGATCCTGTATGAAAGGATGAATGCGACGCTGGCCGCCGCCGGCTTTTTCCGAACCAGGGGAGCGCAGAAAACCATGGCCGATATAGAGGATCTGTTCAACCGCGCCAGCCTTACTCGAGGCGATACGGACCTGCTGCTGGGGATGTTCCGCCGCCTTCTGTCCGCAGTGACGAAATGACGGCTATTTGGGGTGATATGTTCCTGGAGGGAAAACCTGTCGTCACAACGAAGGTGGGGGTGCAGGGTCGGGCACGCCAGCCTCGGCGAATCCTTTGGCCCGCAACCCGCACGCGGCGCACCGGCCGCAATGGCGGCCATCCGGAACCGGATCATAGCAGGAGAGGGTGAGGGAGTAATCCACCCCCAGTTCCATTCCCCTGGCCACGATCCTTCCCTTGGTCATGGAGATCAGGGGAGTGTGGATGGTGATCCGGATTTTCCCCTCCACCGCCTGTTTCACCGCCAGGTTGGCCATGGTCTCGTAGGCCTGGATATATTCCGGCCGACAGTCCGGATATCCGGAATAGTCCAGCGCGTTGACCCCTATGAAGATGTCCCCGGTTCCCAGCGTCTCCGCGTAGGCCAGCGCCAGGGAGAGGAACACCGTGTTGCGGGCAGGGACATATGTGGCGGGGATGCCGACGGGCTGGCCCGCCCCTTTTGGCACAGGGATATCGGCAGTCAGCGCCGAGCCACCGAAAGCGGAGAGATCCACCCGGACAGTCACATGGGAAGCCGCCTCCTGGCCGCTGGCCACCCTGGCCGCGCAATGCAGCTCCGCCCGGTTTCGCTGGCCATAGTCGAAAGAGAGGGCGTGAACCGTGTAGCCCAGGTCCCGCGCTATGGCCAGGACGGTGGCCGAATCCATCCCCCCGGAGAGGGGGAGAACCGCCTTCTTTATGATATCAGCCATGATCCACAGCTATCCGTTTCCCCCGGGTTCGGTCGCCCCGACGGACCACGGTGAGGCCCATTTCGTTCACCGCATGAAGGGTCCGCTCCGGGATATATAAATCCTTGTCGGATCTGCGCATATATTCCGCCGCCCGCACCAGGCCCAGCAGGCCGGTCAGATCCGCCTCCACATCCACATCCAGCGTCTCCGGCAGGATCCGCAAAGGAATATTGCCGGCCCTGGCCTGCGCCAGCATGTTTTCCAGCTCCGACCCGGAATCGAACACGGAGGAGAAGTCCACCGGCGCCCCCCGCTCGAAACCGATCAGGTACAGCCCCCCCTCCCCCGCAGGACCCAGCGCCATGCCGGAACACTCGTGGATGAAATCGAACGCCTCGTCCACCACTTCAGGGCGGATCATGGGGGAATCGGCGCCGATGATAACCAGGTCCTCCCCCCCCAGGCGCGCCGCATGGGCAAAGGAGCTGGACACTTTTTTATGGAATGACCCTTCCACCTGGGGAGTGAAAGTGAACTTTCGCTCCTCCCGCATGCCCAGCAGCAGGTCTGTCAATATCCGCCGCATATCCTCCTCCGCGCCGTGAGGGGAGAAATGCACATCGATGGTCTGGGCGCAGGTGCGGGTGGCCATAATGAAGGTGTCTTCCAGGAAAGCGCGATACAGGGCCAGGGTTCTTTTCTTGCCGATGGCGCGGGTCCTGGCCAGCCGGGTCTTCACCTGCCCATAAAAAGGCGCCCGGGCGAAGATGATGAGGGTCTTCATGGCATGGAAGATTGCTGGGAAAGTTCTCTGCGGCAAA
>JAOUPQ010000026.1 GCA_029879765.1 Nitrospinota bacterium
TCCATTCAGGAACAGGGGGGCAGCTATGAGCGCGGCCAGAACGGGGACAAGAAACGCTTCAGGGAGCTTGAAGGAACCGAGGGAATACATCTTCCATACCCTCCATTTTGAGCAGGGAACAAACCAGCAGATCTCGCTCGCCAAATCCACCTTTCTACATATAATTTAGTCCCGCCATATGGAGAATTCAAATCAAGTTGGATGGCGTAAAACGCGGGTTTTCCCGCTGGGGAAGACCCATCTCTTGGACTTCGGCGTCGAATTGAACTATACTTCCCCGATGCGCCATATTCTATTGTTTATTCTGGCTTTGTCGGTTTGCGCCCAATCAGCCCGGGCGGAGGTGGTGTCTGTGCCTGTGGATGTGACGGTGCAGGTGAAGGAACAGAACCTTTTTGAGGCCCGCAAGGAAGCGGTGGACAAGGCCTTCAAGACCGCCGTCTATCGAGCCTCCATGGGGATCCTGCCCGCCGGTGGCGCCGCCCAGGAGGCCGAGCTGGAGGAGCGTGTGCTCTCCCGCGCCTCCGACTTTGTCGCCAGCTATAAGTTCCTCAGCGAGTCGATCGATTACTACAAGGGGACAATGACGGTCAATATGGAGGTGACCGTATACCTGGACCTGATATGGGAAAACCTGAAGGATGTTGGCGCCAGGGCCATACAGCGCAAAGGGAAAAAGCTGGTTACTCTAATCCATGAGGAGAGCCTGAGCTTTCTGGCAAAACGTGACTTTCTCCTTTTGCCCTCCCTTTCCGAGGAAGTGGTGGCCAGCGAGTTTCGTAAAAACGGGTTTATCGTCGACGACAGGAAGCAGGTCCATCAGGCCGGGCTGGGCCAGCTGGCCTTGCGCGCCACGGAGGGGGATCTGGAGGCGGCGGGAAAAATCGGCGAGGCATTGCACGCCGATCTTGTCATCGTCGGCAAGACCCTGGTGAAGATCACGAAGACATCCAATGGGGAAAAAGCCACAGCGGTAATCAAGGCCGCCCTTTGCACGGCCCCGGATGGCGACGCTCTGGCGGTGCGTCAGGAGTTCAGCGAAAACGAATCGGAGGACGGCTCCAGAGGTTCCCTGCTGGCCATACAGAAAACGGCTCAATACCTGGCCCGGGAGTTTCTGGCGGTGGCGGGTGTAACCGCGGCCCACTAGAGAACCATGGAAGAGTTTTTCCGCAAACCGTGGGTAAAGGCGCTGGCCGTTGTGGTGGGGATTTTTGCGGGGCTGCTCCTGATATACGCCGCCCGGGCGGCCCTGGCCCCTTTCGTCATAGCCTTCGGTCTTGCGTATCTTCTGGACCCGCTTATCGACAGGATGGAGACGTGGAAAATCGGACGCACATTCTCCATCCTCTCCCTTTTCGCCATCCTATCCCTGGGGGCCCTGGCGATGGCCACGTTCCTGATCCCCATGGCTCTGGGTCAGGTGGAAGCGGTGGCCAAAAACGCCCCGGTGTATATAGAGAGGGTGGAGGCCGCCGTGGCCCCGTTGATGGAGAGCTTCGCGCCGGGCGAGGACATCAGGCTGACGGAGCAGATGAAGGAAAATATCAGCAGCGTGGGGCAGCTGGCGCTCTCCGCGTTTCGGGCGGTGGTGGCGGGGATCTGGTCCGGGATCTCCGGGGCCATGGGGGTGGTGGTGGCCTTGTTCAACCTGGCCATCATCCCGGTGGCGACTTTTTATCTGTTGCGGGATTTCGACCGGATCATAGCCTGGGGCGCGTCCCGGGTGCCGCCGCGCCATAAGCCAAAAGTGTTCACACTGGCCAGGAGGCTCGACTCTGTGCTGGCGGCTTTTGTGCGGGGCCAGCTTATGGTGGCCTTCATCATGGCCGTCATCCTTTCCCTGGGGCTGCTGGTCATCGGCGTTCCCATGGGGTTTTTCCTTGGGGGGGCGGCGGGGCTGGCCAACATCGTCCCCTTCATGCCCCTGTTTGTGGGCTACCTGCCCGCCATGGCCCTGGTCTACGCCGACGGGGGAGGGATGGGTGGATTCATCGCCGTGTCGGTTCTCTTCGGTGTCTCCCAGGCTCTGGAAGGCTTCCTGATCACGCCCAAGATCCAGGGGGACGCGGTGGGGCTGCATCCCGTGGCCATCATGGCAGCCATGCTGGTGGGGGGGGTGTTCTTCGGCTTTATCGGTGTGCTGCTGGCGGCGCCGGCGGCGGCTATGATCAAGGTGCTTCTGGAGGATATCGACCAGGGATATATGGAATCCAGTTTTTTTATGGAGCAATCCCCCCAAAAGGCGCCTGTTCCCCCTGAGCCGAAAGAGTCATAATCCCCGCGCCGGAGTCGATCTCGAAGACGAAGAGGGAGAGATAGCTCATCCCCACAATGGCGCTGACAGAACCCCGTCCCTGGAAATCCATCACCACCGCCTGAACCCCCAAAGCCTCCGCCCCGCCCACCTTCACGCTGCGCAGCGTCACCACGGGAACCTGGGTTCGCCCGGCGCCGGTGGCTATCCATGTTTTCGGGCACTTTGCGATGTCATGCCCCAGCGCCCTGGCCAGCTTGGTGGTGATGGCCACCAGATCCGATCCCGTGTCGATGATGGCCATCCTGGAGGCCTTGCCGTCGAACCTGGCCATGGCCCGCATCTGGCCGTCGGAAGGCTCGAACTCTATGGTGGCCCGGCCGCGGGCGGTGGCCCCCCGCTGCTGGCGCTGGGGGGTCTGGTAGATGTTTTCCACCCGCATCTCCACAGCGCTGGAGCGATACATCTCCGGAATGGCCGCCAGGGAATTGGACGCCCGGACGGCGCCCTGGCCATCGGTCCATCGATAAACCTTGTCATGCCCGGCAGTGGCTGCGGCGATCATGGCCAGCAGGACCAGGACTTTCACTGTCAGTCCGCCACGACGAAGGACTGGGGGAAGCCTTGCCGTATGGCGTCCTCCAGGGCGCCGTTGGCCTGGCCCATATCATCAAAAGGCCCGATCTGCACCCGGAACAATGTTTCCCCCATGGAGCTTTGGGTGGGCTGGAACCGGATATTCTCCCTGGGATAGGGAAGACGGTCGCGAACCCGTTCCGCGTTTTCGCGAACACCAAAGGCCCCCACCTGCACCCAGAAAACACCGTGATAAAAGTCCGGCGCCGGGTTCACCGCTTCCGGGGGCGCTCCTGCGGGCCCCGGCCTTCCCTCCGCCAGGGCGGTGATGGTCACCATGGTGGTTCCCTCCTCCACAATGCCCATCAGCCGGGCGGCGGCGTGGGAGAGGTCGATGATCCTGTTGTGGGCGAAGGGGCCCCGGTCGTTGATCCGCACCACCACCGTCCTGGAGTCATCGATCCTTTTCACCTCCACCACGCTGCCCAGGGGGAGGGTTTTATGGGCTGCGGTCATGCCGTGCATGTCATAAATCTCGCCGTTGGCGGTTTTCTTGCCGTGGAAATTGGGGCCATACCAGGAGGCGACACCGGTCTCCATATACCCTGCGGCGCTGGAGAGGGGGTAATAGGTTATTCCATTGATGGTGTATGGCTTGCCGCCCCGCCGAAGCTGGGAGGGGCCGGGCTGGGAAGAGCTCGGCTTTTGGGAAACCCTCTCCGGGTGTTTGGATATCTTGTGGGCTGGCGCGCAGGCCCAGGAGGCCACAACCAGACCCGCCACCGAGACCGCAGCCAAGGCTATTTTTTGAGTCCTGGGTTTTTTCGGGCTATAATTCATAAAAACCATGCATGATGTTAACACGTTAAAAAGAACCTGCTTTCCGGCGCCATCGCCGGACCAGCGCCTGCTCAGGATCATTTTCCGGGTAAATCCGGTGGATATCAGCTATATGGTCATGACCCTGGAAGCTTATGATTATATCGCCATCCCCCGCACCATCGACCAGGTGAACGGGATCATGGAGGCTCTTTGCTCCCCCGATTACTATGAGGAGGTCAAAAGCCTTATCACCGCCCTGGCGGAGGAGTCCCCCGGGCTTGCCATCATAGCTGGCTGATCTCCGGCCCCTCGGTCTCCTGGTTCAGGGTGACTTCCCCGGCGGCGCCCGCCTTGGCCCCCACCGGGTTTTTGGTGACGGTGAACTTGACCGAGTCCCCCACCCCCACCGCTTCCCAGTCCGCGTTGGTCAGGTGGGTCAGGTGGAAGAAGAAGCTGGCGCCATCGGCCCTTTTTATAAATCCGAAACCCCGATCCGGGATCAGCGCCTCCACCATGCCATCATACATGGCCGCTTCCTCCCCGTTCTCCTCCTTGGCCAGGCTGTTGATCCCGGCGCTGGTGTATTCGCGCATCTGCTCCTCTTTTTGTTCGGCGAACTTGGAGCGGCACACCTCGCAAAAATACGGCTGGCCGTTGCGCAGCCGCATGGTGGTGGTGGTCAGCCGGGCGCCTTCGTGAAGGGGGGAGCGGCATTCCACTTCCATCTCCACCGGGGCCCAGGCGATCCGTTCGATCATGTCGTTGAGCCAGATGATATGGAAGTCTTTCAGTTTTTTCGGGTCCTGCCGGTCCGAATACATCTTGGCGCAGGATTGGCGGATGGAGACGATGGCCACCTGCTTGCCCAGCTGGCGGACTTTCTGGAACAGGGGGAAGTAATCCTTGTCCCCCACCACGGCCACGGCCAGGTCGTATCCCGAAGGGATGGCGGCGTAATATAGCATGCTGGCGGCCAGGGCGATGTCCACGCATTTTTCCCTGGGGGAAAACGGGTCGTCCGCCTCCCTGTCGTCGTGGAGGATGCGCCGGTCCGCATAGTCGATGGGGAAAGCCTCCACTTCGTAATGGTAGTCCTCCCGCAGCATGGTGAAGAAATCTTTTCTTTTCCTGGCCCGGTCCTCGTCCACCAGGTCGTAATTTATCGGGTATGAACCGAAAAGGAAGGTCCGGGTGACATCCAGGCTCCCCAGCCCGTTGCGCTGGGAAAGCTCCGACGTGATGGATTTGGGCAGTGCGCCGTAGTCGATATGAAAGCCGGGATGGTTGGATTCTTTAGCTAAATGTCGAAGATTTGAATAAAGCCAGGTCCCATCGATAAAAACCATTACTTTGGCCACAAAAACTCCTGCTGTGGTAATAAAATTTATTTATTACAGGCCCCCCCGAGCCTGAAATTATCATTAATAAACCTTTAAAATTTACCACAACCCATTTTTATAGTCAATCTCGCCTATCATTAGACAGCAAGAATAAACGCGGGTCGATCCCATACTGCTTTATCTTCTCCTGCAGGTTCTTGCGGGCCAGCCCTATGGCCTCCGCGGTTCTGGAGATGTTTCCATTGTTCCTGCCCAGCGCCTTTTGCAGATACTCCTTCTCCCAGGCGCCCCTGGCCACCCGCAGCGGGGCCAGCGTTTCCTCCGCCTCCAGCGTGGTGGGCACGGCCACTCCCGCCGGTGTCATCCCCTCCGGCAGGTCCGCCAGCGAGATCGACTTTCCCGCGCAGATCACCACCGCCCGCTCCATGACGTTTTCCAGCTCCCGGATGTTGCCGGGCCAGGGATGGGCCGCCATCACCGCCAGCGCCTCGTCGGTGATAGACACGATATCCTTGTTCATCTCCTCCCGATACTTTTTAAGGAAATGATAGGCCAGCGCCGGGATATCCTCCGGACGATCCCGCAGGGGCGGCACCGTGAGGGTGATCACGTTGAGCCGGTAGAAAAGGTCGTCCCGAAAATTGCCCCGGCTCACCTCTTCGGCCAGATCCTTGTTGGTGGCAGAGACGATCCGGGTGTTGGTCCTGATGGTTTTTGTCCCTCCCACCCGGGTGAACTCCAGCTCCTGGAGCACCCGCAATAGCTTCACCTGGGTGGAGGGGGAAATCTCGCCGATCTCGTCCAGGAACAAAGTACCCATATCCGCCATCTCGAAGCGACCCTTGCGCATGGCCATGGCCCCGGTGAAAGAGCCCTTTTCGTGGCCGAACAGTTCCGACTCCAGCAAAGCCTCCGGCAAGGCGGCGCAGGATACGGTTATGAAGGGCTGGTCCGCCCTGGGGCTTTTGTAGTGGATGGCCCGGGCCAGCAGCTCCTTGCCCACTCCGCTCTCCCCCTGGATCAGCACCGTGGAGTTGGTGGGGGCCACGCTTTCGGCCAGTCGCAATGTCTTTTTTAGCTCATAGGACTTGCCCACCATGAACTGCCCTTCGGTGAAGCGGTTGAGTTCCTCGCGCAGCATGACGTTCTCGTGGCGGATCCCCTGCACCTCGAATATTTTCCGGATCAGCAGCACCACCTCCTCCGGCTCGAAGGGGCGCAGAAGATATGAATATGCGCCTTTTTTTATCGCCTCGATGGCGGTGGGGATGGAGCCGAACGCGGTGACGATCACCACATCGGTGGAGGGCCACTGTTTTTTCACCTCCGCCAGAAGCTCCAGCCCGTTCATCTCCGGCATCATCAGGTCCGCCATCACCAGGTCGAAGGGCGCCTCCTCCAGCATCTTCAGGGCGGCGCGGGCCCGGTCCGCGGTTTCATGCTCCCATCCGTTCCGCTCGATCAGCACGGAGAGAAGCTCGAGGTTTTCGTGGCTGTCGTCCACCACCAGGATTCTTTTTTCACTCATGGCGCTATTGTGCCTTATCGAAGGGGAAAAGTCACTTTGCAGGGGGATGAGGATCTGGTATTGGCCGGTTATAATAGTTGGATATATTATACCGGCAGTTTCTGGATGGGGCGGGATTGTCCACAAAGCCCGAACAAATATGGAATCCTGGGCGATCTGCCAGTAAATGATAAGATGTCTTTATGTCAGGATCGTATCCATCGCCGACGGGCAGAGCGAAGATGCCCTGCCATATGGTCGGGATGGGCGGATTTGAACCGCCGACCCCTCGCTCCCGAAGCGAGTACTCTACCAGACTGAGCCACATCCCGATGGAAAGACTGTAAGCGAGTTAATGTATCACCCTGGCCTGCCGCTAGCAAGGGAAATTAAATCAGCCATACAGATCCAAGCCCTGTGGCGGCCTTTTTGCTCTTCGGTACAATTCGGAACAGAACATAAAAAAAATGTTGTAAATAAGACAAGGAATGCTAAAATATTTATATTGGAATAGACATATCAAAAAAGAGGTCTACTTCACTGCTGGACTGTCTGACTTTTAGGCGCGGGATGACGAAGTTAAATTTTGCTAAATTATCAAACACATATGTGGCATACCTGGCCTTTTGTTCCGGTCTGTTGCTCATGGCCAGCGACGCCAGCGCCTTCTCTCTCGGGAAAATCCGTGTCACCGGCGCTTATGAGGAATCGTTCAAGGCCGAGATCCCCGTGCGGACCGATGGAAAAGCCGGTCTTTTCGCCCACATTGGCCAAGAAGAGGATTACGAGAGGATAGACGCGGACCGGCCTGAATTCCTGGACCATTTCAAGATTTCCGTGGAGGACCATCCCCTGCACGTGGGCCAGAAAATAATCTACATAAGCTGCGACGAACCCATATACCAGCCCTCGTTCAATCTGCTGATCATCGCCAGATTGGGTGGCGGCATGATTATGGAAAACTATTTCCTGGCGCTGGACCTGCAAAAGAATGTATCCCTTAGCCTCCCCACTCCAAGAAAAAGCAAACAGGCTCCCATGACCCCCGAGGAAAAAGAGGAGCTGAACAAGGTGGCGGAGATGATGCGCTCCCTGCGGCCGGGGCAGGAGCCGCTGTCCGATGAGGCCTATGCTTCCCAGGTCACAACGGAAAAAAACTCCTCGTTGCTGGACCAGATCCGGAAGGAAGAGGAGATGGAAGTGGCCAAGGCCAGCAACATGAGCAGACCCACCGCCCCGGTGCGGCAAAAGACCCCGCCCCCCCAGAAACCATCCTTGCAGCCCCAGGTCGCCTTGGCTGTTCCCACTCCCTACACTCCACCCCCTCCGATCCAGCGGGCCCCCATGCGGCCACTGGAGGAATCCCCCGTGGTTCTGGCGGCGATGAACCCCAACGAGAGTGTATTTGTGGTGCTGGGCATGGAGGCTCCGGTGGAAGCCGCGCCGAAGGAGGAGCCGACAGCGATACAAACCGCCGATCTGGCGGCGCCTGTGGAAAAGGCCTCCGCGCCGTCCACCGGGGGGCGGCATAAGGTGCTGGCCCATGGCATCGCCGGGAGCGGATTTGACACGAACCAGATGGAGTTGGAGCGGATCCAGATCGTGAAGGTGGAACCGAGAGACCGACAGCAGGTGGAGCTGGAAGCCATGGCGCTGACCGAGCCGAATCCCGCGCCGCCGCCACCGGCCGCCTCTCCGGTCAAAGCCCCCACCCCCGCCAAGGCCGCAAAACCGACCCAAACCGCCTCTGTCAGCCGGGTGTTTTCTTCCTCCGGCTCCGGCCACAAGCCAGCCACCAGCCCGACAAGAGCCAGCGTGTCTGGTGGTGGTTACAGGGTTGTTCGGGGCGATAACCTTTTCAAGATAGCCGCCCAGCTGGGCTTTGGCTCTGGCGAAAGCCTGCAAAAGGCGGTGGTGGCCCTTTGGATGGAAAACGAGGAGAGCTTCATAAACGGAAACATGAACGGGATCAATCCCGGCGCTCCTTTGGATTATTCCGGGGTGCGATCCAGAATGGAGACGCTGACCGGCCATCAGACCCGGCGTCTGATAACAGACCAGTGGCGCCAGTGGAAAGGGGAAAAGGTTGTGGCCTCTTCTTCCATGGACAGGCCGACGCCCAGGGTGGCCATGGCTGTGGAAAAAGTCGCCAAACCCACCAGCCAGATAAAACCCAGGGCCTCTTCCTCACCCGAGAAGGCGACCACCAACGGGCGAGAGACGAAACCAAAATCAGGCGCCAGCGGCAAGCCTTATGTCGTGCATGTGGCCTCGTTCAAATCCCCAGACCACTCCGCCGAGTATGTGCGTCTTTTGCGGGCCAAGGGGTTTAACGCTTTTGAGATAGTAAGCCAGGTTCCGGGCAAGGGGGTTTGGCGGCGGGTGGTGGTGGACCGGATGGAGCAGATGGAAGAGGCCAAATCCCTGGGGAAGACCCTGAAGAAAAATTCGATCTCCAAATACACCCAGGTGCTCAAGCTCCCTTACGCCATCAGCATAGCCGGCCCGGTGGAGGAGACCGCGGCCAGGAATATGCTCAAGCAATACGAGGACAAGGGCCTGGCGCCCTATGCGCTGCGTGACCAGGCGGCGGGGGGATACAACATACTGGTGGGCGCATACCCCACCGCAGACAACGCCAGGGGGGATCTGGCCCTGCTTTCCAAGCTTGATTTGCAGCCAAAAATAGTGCAACCTTAAGCCTTCCAACTTTTTTTCAACCTAACTCTTTTTTCAGACTGATGGTAGAGATACGAGCTTTTAAGGGAATCGTTTACAACTGGGAGAATATGGACGCCGTGGACCCGGTCCTGGCCCCTCCCTACGACGTTATCAATCCGGATCAGCAGGAGGCTTTGTACCAGAAGAGCCCAATAAACGTGGTGCGCCTTATCCTGGGGAAGCAATTTGCTGAGGACAATGACCAGAACAACCGCTATACCCGCTCCGCCGCGGACCTGGCCCAATGGATGGAGCAGGGGACGCTCAAACCGTTCCCCCTGTCCGCGCTGTACGTCTATTCCCAGGAATATGACATCGAAGGCGCCCGGCTGAACCGGATCGGGTTTATATGCAGGCTCAAGCTGGAGGAATACGGCAAAGGCCAGGTTTTCCCCCACGAGCGCACACTCTCCGGCCCGAAGACGGACCGGCTGAACCTCACCCGGGCGTGCAGGATGAACTTCTCCCAGATATTCGGGTTGTACGAGGATCCGCAGCTGGCGTTGGACAAGCTGCTCGAAGAGCAGATGAAAAAAGCCCCCCCGGCGGTGGAGGCGGAGCAGGACGGAGTTATCCACCGGATGTGGCCTGTTTCCGACCCGGACTTTATCACAAAAGCCCAATCCTTCATGGCGGACAAGGATATGGTGATCGCCGACGGCCACCATCGCTATGAAACCGCCCTGAACTATCGCAACGAACGCCGCCAGCAGGAAGGCGGGGCCGCAGGGGAATACGACTGCGCCCTTGTGTTTCTTTCCAACACCCACGGGCAGGGCTTCACCGTGCTTCCCACCCACAGGTTCGTCCTCAAGTCGGATATTTCCGCCGACGAGGCGCTAAAGACCCTGGCTTCCGACTTCGAGATATCGGACATGCTGCAGGTATCCCAGGAAGAGGCGGCGGGTTTCATGGCCAGGCTCAAGGAAGCGGGCAAGGAGGCGGTGGCCTATGGCATGTACACAGGAAAGGGCGCCATGCGGCTGCTGAAACTGAAAAAGGACGCTCCTTTGCCCAATCCGCCAGGGTCGGACCGGATCGATATGCTGCGAAAACTGGATGTGACCATATTGCAGGAGCTGATTCTGACCAAGGCGCTGGACATCACCCGAGAGAAGGTGGAGGCCGGGGGCCATATCTATTACACAATCCACGCCGCGGACGCCATGAAAAAGGTGGACGAGGGGACGGCCAAAATCGCCTTTCTCATGAACCCCACCGGGATCGACCAGGTGATGGACATAGCCAGAGGAGGCGGGACCATGCCGCAGAAATCCACCTATTTCTATCCCAAGCTCATCTCCGGCCTGGTGTTCAATCCGCTGTAGGCCCCGGAACCTGCTCCAATAGCCAATGAAAGTAACCACCGCCAGGTTCATAAAATCCGCCGCCACGCGGGAGCAGTGGCCCCCCCTGGGGCTGGACGAGATCGCCTTTGCCGGGCGCTCCAATGTGGGGAAGAGCTCGCTGATCAATTCGCTGGTGGGCCGCAAGAGCCTGGTGAAGGTGAGCAAGACCCCCGGCAAAACCCAGCTGCTCAATTTTTTCGTCATCAACGAAAAGTTCACCTTTGTGGATATGCCCGGCTATGGTTTCGCCAACGTCCCCAAGGATGTGCGGCTGGGCTGGGGGACGATGGTGGAGAGCTATCTGCAGCACAGCCCCAGCCTCAAAGGGGTGGCGGCGCTGCTGGATATCCGCAGGACTCCCAATGATGATGACCTGAACCTGCTCGAATGGCTCTCCGCATACTCCGCCCCGTTTGTGCTGGTGTTCACCAAGGCGGACAAAACCCCAAAGACCCGCCGGGGGAAAATGATCAAGGAATGTCTGGCCGCCATCGCAGGGCTGGACAGGACCATGATAGGCCACGTGCTATACTCCTCCCACACCGGCGAGGGGCGCCAGGAGCTTTGGGCGGCGATAAACAGGTTGCGGCAAGGCCCGGGGAGAAGCTAGCTTCCCGAAGAAGCCAGCTTCCCGAAACCAGCTTCCGGAAGCGAACTTTCCCCCCAACGGCAGGGGCGCGGACAGAGGCTGTTTTTTCTATCTGCCCAGGGCCGCGAACAACCCTTCGATCTTCTCCTTGCTCTTTATCCCCTTTTCCGACTCCACACCGCTGGCCATGTCCACGCCCAGGATGCCGGGCATGGCCGCGGCCTGGGCCACGTTTTCCGGGTTGATTCCCCCGGCGATGAATATGGGCGCCGGGGAGGAGGCGGTAATCTGGCTGGCCAGTTCCCAGTCGCTCTGCTCTCCCGTCCCGCCATAAAGCCCGCCTGCCACGGTGTCGAGCACAAATCCGTCGGCGCCGGCTTCCACATAAAGTTTCATCCGCTCCAGGATACTCTCCGGCGTTTCGGCGGTATCCCCTCCGGCGGGGGGCAGATGGATCGATTTGTATATCACACCCCCGGTTTCGTCCTTCAACGCCGCCAGGTCCTCGGGAGTCTCGTTGCCGGTAAGTTGTATGGCGTAGGGATCAAGCTCCATCACAGCGTCCACGATCTCCTCCAGCGGCGCGTTCCATGTGAGCAAAAACGCCCTGTCCCGATGCTTCTCGAAGATTGGCCGGGCCGCTTCCATCTCCAGGGATCGGATGGAGGCCTCCACCTGATACACCACTCCGATAAAATCAGCCCCCAGGGCGATGGACATGTCCGCATCGGCCAGGCTGGTCTGGCCGCAGATCTTCACTTTTATTTCGTTCGACAAAACTATCTTCCCTTTCTCGTATTTTCATGGATCACCCGAAGACCCTCCAGGGTCAACCGGCTTTCCAGCTTGTTGATTGTTTCAGACGCTTCGGCCACCAGCCTGGCTTCTCCGCCGGTGGCGATGACGGTCACCTCTTCGCCCAACAATGGTTTTATCTTTCTCACAATACCATCCACCATGCTGACGAATCCATAGAACATTCCGGATTGCATGGAATTAATCGTGTTGGAGCCAATGACGGATGGGGGCTTGGCAAGCTCCACCCGAGGCAGCATGGCGGTGTTCACCGACAGCGCAGCCAGGCTCATGGACATCCCCGGCGCTATGGCCCCGCCCAGATACTCGTTCTGGGCGCTCACCACATCGAAGGTTATGGCGGTGCCGAAATCGACAATGATCAGTGGCGGCTTGTACAGCGATATGGCCCCGGCGGCGTTGGTTATTCTGTCCGCGCCCACCTCCCTGGGATCGTCCACCTTGACAGAAATCCCGGTTCGCACTCCCGGCCCCACCACCAAAGGCTGGACACCGAAGAACCGCTTGCAAAAATGGACGAAATCCGGAAGCAGGGGCGGAACCACACACGATATGGCCGCGGCCCCGATGGAGGAGAACTCCATCTGCTCCAGCCGGAAAAGCTCCTTTATGGTTATGGCCAGTTCATCCTCGGTCCGGCGGGTTTTGGTGTGGATACGCCAGTCGGCGAGAAACTCGCGCCCCCGGTACACCCCCATCACGACATGGGTGTTGCCAATATCCACCACCAGAAGATCGCTACCCATCTGTTCTCCAGGATTCCCAATCAAGCTTATGGGCGGTGAAATGTCGCCTCGCCGCTGGATACGCTGATGATCGATCCGTCGTCGATCCGCACCAGCAAGGCGCCATGGCCATCCACTCCCTCCGCCTTTCCTTTAATCACATCCCCGGCTCCCTGGATAGTAACCTCCCGCCCCATCAGGGGAAGGGCCAGCCGCCGGTACCTGACCATAATATCCTTCAGCCCATCGCTTGCCAACAATTCTAACGCCGGTTCAAGACAATTTAGAAAAAAAGCCAATACAAACTCCCTGGTGGCTCTCTTTCCGGTTTCGATCAGCAGCGAGGTGGCCACGGAGCCGAGATCCCCTGCGAAAGCTTCTTGGGCGCAGTTCACGTTGAGCCCCACCCCTATGACGGCGAATTTCTCCTCCCCGGCGCTCTTAAGCTCCGTCAGGATCCCCGCCACCTTTTTCTCGTTGAGCAAAAGATCGTTGGGGTATTTGATGACGGGCGCCACGGCGTATCCCGCCTCCAGCGCCTCCGCCAGCGCCACCGCCACCGCCAGGGTGACCACCGCCGGATTGGCCAGCCCTTCCGGCATGGCCCACGCCAGGCTGAAGGTCAGGTTCTCCCCCGGTCGGGAGAGCCATGAGCGCCCCATCCGCCCGCGCCCCATGGTCTGGTTCTCCGCCATCACCAGCAGGCGCTCCACTTTAGGCTGGGTGAGGCGGAAAGACATCCAGTCGTTGGTGGAGCCGGTTTCATCCAGGAAATATGGGTCGCGTCCCAGATATTTTGTGTCCAGCGCTTCCAGGAATGCGCTGGTATCGATCCGTCCGGTCATTTCAGGATATGGTATGTGTCCGCGTGCTTCAGTTCTGTCCAGTCGATCTTCCCCGGGGGGGTCCGGAACTTGTATGGGTTGGTGTCGTCCTCATGGCAGGGGACGCAAACGGTCCTTCCCTTGAAAGGCTCGATCTGCCCCTTCTGCTTCATGGTTCGCGGACGGTTTGCCAGATCTTTTTTCTTGTGGATCTCATTCCACCCCCCCGCGGCGCCATGGCAGCTTTCGCATCCCACGCCCTGCAGGTATGGGTCCGGCTTCTCCATGGAGTATCCTCCATCGTTCCATCCTGTGACGTGGCACGGCATGCATGTTTTGTCCATGGTATAGTCCGTGGCCGGTTTAAGCCCGGCTTCCTTCTTCTCCTTTTCCCTGGCTCCAGGCGCCAGGTTCTGGAACGCTTTGGCGTGTTTGCTGGTTTTCCAGGTGTCGAAGATTTCCTGGTGGCATTCCCCGGCGCAGGGGAGCGGCCCCAGGTATCCCCGCTCCTGGGCATGGCCCGGCCCAGCCAGGGCAAAAAGACCCAGGACTGTAATGTAAATTACACCTAGCGTCCGGACAGTCATTTTATATTCATTCGCTTCCCAGGACCCATCCCATGCGGGGGACAAGCCCATCTGGTTGGGTTATCATATCATGATTGATATACAATATGGCCAGCATGGCGATATATGGAGCGGGCGAATGAAGAAAAAGTGGATATATCTGGATAATGCCGCCACAAGCCATCCGAAGCCCAAAGCGGTGGCCGCCGCCATGGCCAGGGCTGTGGTGCATAGCGCCGGAAATCCGGGACGCG
Source organism: Nitrospinota bacterium (assembly GCA_029879765.1). Lineage (GTDB taxonomy): Bacteria > Nitrospinota_A > UBA7883 > UBA7883 > UBA7883 > JAOUMU01. The sequence goes on from JAOUPQ010000026.1 coordinate 14,347, forward strand.
GCTTCCACAAGACAGGTCTGGCCGCCACCAGGGCTCTTTTCCACGCCAGGGAAACCATATCAGACTTTTTCGGGCTGTCCCATCCGGAAAGACTGATCTTTACCCGAGGCGCCACGGAAGGGATGAACCTGATTATCAAGGGGCTTGCGCCCCCCGGTGGACGGGTGGCCATCTCCCGCCTGGAGCACAACTGCGTCATCCGCCCGCTGGAGACGATGAAAAAGCGCAAAGTGGTGGTGGAATACGCCCCATGCCTGGAAAACGGAACCCCGGATCCTGAGCGGATACCGGAGGTGGATATGCTGATCACCACGGCGGCCAGCAATGTCACCGGCGCCCTGGCGGATATCGACACACTGGCGGAGGCGCATCGCGGCAGGAAGTCCCTTCTGGTGGTGGACGCGTCCCAGGCGGCGGGGCCTATCCCCATGCCGTGGGCGGACAAGGTGAGCGCCTGGGTGGCGCCTGGCCATAAAGGGCTGCTGGGGCCCCAGGGGATCGGCATCGCCTGGTTCGCTCCGGGGGTGGAGCCGGAGCCTCTGGTGGAAGGGGGCACCGGATCCGCCTCGGACCTCCCTGTCACTCCCCCCTTCTGGCCGGACAGGCACGAGGCGGGAACCATAAACACCCCAGGTGTGGCGGGGCTGCTGGCGGGAATCAAGTACATCGCCGCCAGGGGGGCGCAGGCAATTCGTGAGCATGAGATCGCCCTTTGCTCCATGGTTTTAGAGGCGCTGGGAAACCATCCCCGCATAGAGCTGTACCCCCCTCATGACCCGCGGCAAAGGGGGAGCCTGGTCTCTTTCAATGTGAAGGGGATGGATTGCTCCCAGGTGGCGGAGCTGCTGGATCGCAAGGGGGTGGCGGTGCGCGCCGGATTGCATTGCAGCCCCCAGGCGCATCGGTTTATGGGGACGTTTCCCGGAGGGGCGGTTCGCGTCACCCCGGGGCCCTTCACCACCAAAGCCCAGATCCGGCTTTTTATCTCCATCCTCTTCGGGATCATCGGCAAGCCATGAACCACCCGCAGGTGTATGCCGTGTTCGAAAACACCCACGCAACCTTGAAAGCGGAGAAGACACTGAAGAAAGGGGGATTATCGCCGCGCACCGCCATGAAACCTTCCGGCATAGGCCCCGGCTGCCAGATGGCGCTCACCTTGCCCCAGGTTTCCGCCTCGCTGGCGTATCACCTCTGCCGGGAACAGGGGATGCGCCCCCCCCGGTTTTTCAAGCCTGGGCAGGGGGGCCACTGGGAGGAATATCTGGATCTGGAAGAATAATCGACCCCGGTGGTCCTATCGTCTTCGCCTTTTTTCAGGCTCGTAAACTTTCACCAGATCCTTGAACGTCATCTCCCATTCATAGGCGCTAAGCCCTTCCGGCTTGATATATCCCTCGATGGTCACCTTCTTGCCGAAATGGCTTTGCAGCACGCCATAATCCGGATCCTTGATGTAATAGGTGCTCTTCTTGCCGCGTTTTTTTGTTTCCACCACCAGTTGCACCTGTCCATCGCCATATTCCATCAGCAACCCTGTCATCTGGGAGGGTTTGATATTGTTGTTGCGTTTTACCTTCACCTCGGTGGCGTTGAGCATTATAGGTGCAGAGCTTTTTGGGACGGCGATAATCAGGAAGAAGACCTTTTTGCGGTTGGAGCTTCTTCCCATGAGCCGCTCGTGACGATAGGTCATGTTCACCGTCAGCAAATCTTCTTCCTCCTCCACGCTCTTTAACGACATGCTGAACTGATCCAGAGGCTGGGAGAAGATGGCGATCAGCATCTTTCCCTGGTAGTTGAACTTCCTGAATTTCCGCTTCACCTGCCCCAGCCTGTATTCGTCGTATCGCCCTTTCAGTGTTTCATATTGCCCCAGGAACCTGTCGAACTCCTCGGTGGAGCGAATGGCCCGCAGGTATGGCGGACGCAGGTTTGGCTCTCCGGAGAGATTTGTGGTGAAATAACCTTCATCCTGCTGGAATATCCGGACCGCCTTGGCGGAGGCGGGGATTGGGCTGACAATTAGGATCGATAGAAAAATGGGAAGAATTCTGATAGTCAATTTTATCCTTTTCCGTTAGCGAATGGCAGGTCCAAAGTACCCGGAACCCGGCCTTTGAGGCTTCTGCCGAAATGGTTATAGGCCCGCTCTGTGGCGATTCGGCCCCTGGAAGTTCGTTGTATGAATCCCTCCTGGATCAGGAAAGGCTCGAACACATCCTCGATGGTGTCCTTGTCCTCGCCGATGGCCGCAGCCAGCGACTCTATCCCGGCGGGGCCACCGCCGAAATCGTCTATCAAGGTCAGCAGAAGTTTGCGATCCATCTTGTCGAATCCCTGCTGGTCCACCTCCAGCATCTGCAGCGCCTCGTCCGCCACCTGGATGTTGATCATACCATCGGCGCGGACCTCGGCGAAATCCCGTATCCGCCGCAACAGCCGGTTGGCCACCCTGGGGGTGCCCCTGCTGCGGGAGGCGATCTCCCTGGCGCCGGATTGGTCTATGCTGGTTTTCAGGATTTTTGACGATCGCTTTATTATAGTGGTCAGTTCATCCACCGTGTAAAAGTCGAGCCGGTGGATGATGCCAAACCTGTTGCGCAAAGGGGAGGTCAGCAGTCCGGCCCGGGTGGTGGCCCCCACCAGCGTGAAATGGGGCAGCGCCAGGTTGATCGACCGCGCCGCGGGGCCCTGGCCGATGACGATATCGATCTTGAAGTCCTCCATGGCAGGATACAGGATCTCCTCCACGGCGGGATTGAGCCGGTGGATCTCGTCTATGAACAGGATCTCCCCTTCCGAAAGCCCGGTCAGGATCGCCGCCAGGTCTCCCGCCCGCTGGATCACCGGGCCTGCGGTGGTTTTCAGCGGGCCCCCCATCTCCTGGGCGATGATGTGGGCCAGGGTGGTTTTCCCCAGCCCCGGCGGACCATAAAAAAGACAATGGTCCAACGCCTTTTGCCGGTTGCGGGCCGCCGTGATGAACACACGCAGGTTTTCCTTCAGCTTCTCCTGGCCAATATACTCCTCCAGGCTGGTCGGGCGCAGCCCGGCCTCGGCGCCTAGCTCATCGGCGGATTCGAAAACCGGGTCTGTAAGACGTGTTTCGGACATTCACCAATTATAAGGCATATCCGCCAAAGGCCAAAACTCCAAGAGAACCCGGCATGGCTTTTATGGCCACCGTCTTATTCCATCAAAGCCGCTTAACCACGATGGCGCCTTCCGGATTGTCCAGAAGCAGGGTCCTGTTGCGCCCCTGCCAGAACTTGAAAAACGCTTCTTTCTCCTCCCGGTTGGCGGTTCCCTGGATCACTTGCGGCATGAAGGCCGATCCCGCCATCTCCTCCTGGGTCATGGGGATCCGGGAAGGCTCGGCGCGAACCTCCACCTCGGCGCCGGTGTCTTTCCGGCGGAACCGGGCGGTGATGAAGCCAGGCTGGCTTTCCAGGGTTTCGTCATAGGTGAACAGGTTGTCCCGTCCATATTTGCCGGCAAGGCCGTGGAATCCGGTCTCCGTGGCGGCGCCGGTGATATAACCGATGACCTGGCCGATGGGGCCGTTGGCGCCATTGGTCCGGCCACCGGCGAAGCGAACCTCCACCTGGCCACGCACTGGGACATCATCCGGATATAACGCCGCCAGGCCGTGCTTGGCCATCATGAACGCCGAGGCCACGGAGACGCAGGCATGGCCCGCCAGCCGCACGCAATCCTCGAAGCGATATTCGATGGCCGCGTCCTCCTCCACGGCGCCCAGGGTCCAGGCCAGAGGATCCTTCAGCAGGATAGGCTCCACGCGATCGAAAAAATCCTGTTTCCATCCGCTTTTCACTTCCGTCATTTCGCCGCTCCCTGTTGCGCGGCGTTGTTAAGGTCCCGCATCAGCGCCTCCATGTCCGCGTTGGAGACAGCGGCGGTCACCTTCACGCTCTGGGCGCCGCCGCAGCATGAATCGACCTTGTGATCGTTGAACACCTTCATGGTTTGCGGATAAAGCCGCACCACGTCATTTATTATCATGTCTTCAGTAATCAGGCTCACATATTCCTCCATTGAATGTACCTATGAATATAAACCAGCTTGCGGGCATGCCCCATGACTTTTATCCGACAAAGGCCAATCGGCGGCGCTTGTGGTAAGCTTTCCGGATGACCAGGAAAGTTGACGCATGGGCCAAGGTGAACCTTTCCCTCAGGGTGACGGGGAAACGGGAAGATGGATACCATCTGATATCCTCCATCTTCTCCAAGGTGGGACTGGGCGATACCCTGGCCATCACCGCCACACAAGACGGCGCCGTGCGTGTCGAATGCTCCGAGCCTGGCGTGCCATGCGACGAGACGAACCTGGCGGTCAGAGCGGCTATGGCTCTGCAGCCGATGGCCCGCCCGGGGCTGGGAGCGCGGATAGAGATAACCAAGCGGATCCCGGTGGCAGCGGGGCTGGGGGGGGGAAGCTCCGACGCGGCGGCGGCGCTGCAGGCGCTGAATGAAATCTGGGAGGTGGGCCTGGAGCCTGACAAACTGGCGGAGCTGGCCCTTGGGCTGGGGGCGGACGTCCCCTTTTTCCTGGGGAGCCCGATGGCCCATGTGCAGGGGATCGGCGAGAAGATCACCCCTCTTTCTCCCAGGCGCACCATCCCGATGATCCTGGCCAATCCCGGATTCGGCATCAGCGCGGCGGAGGCCTA
>JAOUPQ010000178.1 GCA_029879765.1 Nitrospinota bacterium
GGCCAGGGGTGGAATGGAGCCATCGGCGGGGGAGAGAAGCCCTGCGGCATGGCTGTTTAAAGTGTATATGCATAGCATTGTTGTGTACGCAAATAAAGTCGATATCCAAATGGAAGGCTTTGCCAGGCAATTTAGCATTTTCATTTTACGTCTCCGTTGTGAACGTTGTTCATGAGCTATGTTCACAATCTAGCACCTTCTTGAACAATGTTCAAGTTTTTTCTTGCCTTTTCCTCACCAGCGGCGTAATCTGCCCATATGCACAATAATACAAAGAGATAGCGCAGGGAATGACTCAAATCGAAAGCAAATCCCATCAGGCCCTGAAAAATATTCTTCTCCATTCCGCCATCAGCGTTGTGGAAAAAGAGGGCTTTGCAGGATTAAATGTGCGCAAACTCGCCTCCATGGCCGGTTGCGCCATCGGGATGGTGTACAAAATCTTCGAGAACATGGACGACCTGGCCATTCATGTGAACGCCGCCACTCTGGAGCTGATAGACTCCCGGATGGCCCAGCCTATGGCTGCCACCGACCCAAAGGAGGCGATCCACGAGCTGGCGGAGAGATACATCGACTTCAGCCGCCGGAATTTTCATTTGTGGAGCATGCTTTTCGAGCACCGAATGGAGCGCGACCTGCCGGAATGGTTCCATGCCAGCATCGCCCGCAACTTCCGTCATGTGGAACAGGCCCTGGCGCCGTGGACCCATGGCGATCCCCAGGCCGCCGCCCTCCATGCCAAGGTGGTGTGGGCCGCCCTTCATGGCATCTGTTCCCTTTCCATCTCCGGAAAGCTCGACACGGTGGGCGCCCAATCCGCATCCATCCTGGCACGCCACATGCTTGAAAACTACATGGCCGGGCTGGAAGCCAACAGCGAAGGGGGGCGCTCCCCCGGCGCAGACGGCAACTCAACGCTCCAGAAAGGATAAACCTCCATATGCTCGAAAAGATAATGCAAAAGCTCACAGAGGGGGCCCAATGGCTGTTCGAGGATCCCTCAGACGCATTCCGGCTGGCCAGGATAATGGCCATAGCCTTGCCTATAGGGATCATCGGCTTTGTCACCTCCGTCCTAATGGGGTTGTGGGGCTATGCGCTGGGATGGGTCCTGGGCGTTCCCGCGCTGGCGTTGGCCGGGTTCACTTTCGTTCAGGGAGTTTCCGGAGCGGCGGGGGGGATGTATCATTCCGGCTCCAGAAAGATGAACCATGCGGCGGTGATGAAGAGCATGTACAACCTTGCCGCAGGCCAAACCCGCACAGGCCAGTTTTCCCAGGCGCGGGACAAATATATGGAGATTCTGGAAACATATCCGGAAGAACTGGACGCGCGATACCTTTTGGCGAACCTGACCGACCAGCACTTCGGCCTGCCGGAGGAGGCGCTTAGGATATTTCTGGATCTTCGCGCCTTGATCAGGGAGAAAGGGATCGACTATAAATACAAAGTGGCTTTGGGGAAAAGGATAGCCGAACTGGAGGGCTATTTGGCGGAAGAAGAGGCGAGTCGGAAAAACAAGGGAAGGTGAGGGGAAAAGAGAACAATAATCGGCTCCGATGGGGCGCAGCTCGGCTGGTAGAAATGGCATTAAACCGCTCCATGTTTTTTGCGATACACGACAGCCCGGCCAACAATCCCCCGCCTGTGGGTGATGCCCTTTCGGTCAGGCGGTAACATCCACATATACAATCTGTTAAGCGTCGGAAAAAAGCCTGAAATCAGGGACGGGAAGTGATATAATAACCGTTTAATTCTTCGCAAATAACTTTCGGAAAAGATATCGATAATAATGGAAGAAATCCATACAGGAATAGTACCCATAGATATCGAGGACGAGATGAAATCCTCGTTCCTCGCATACTCCATGAGCGTCATAGTCTCCCGCGCCCTGCCGGACGTGCGCGATGGTTTAAAGCCGGTCCACCGGCGCATATTGTACGCCATGAACGAGCTGGGCAACGTATATAACAAGCCCCACAAGAAATCGGCCCAGGCAGTGGGTGAAGTGATGGGTAAATACCATCCCCATGGCGACGCCGCCATATACGACACCATGGTGCGCATGGCCCAGGACTTCTCCTTGCGATACCAGCTGGTGGACGGCCAGGGCAACTTCGGCTCTGTGGATGGCGATCCACCCGCCGCCATGAGGTACACCGAGGCCCGGCTATCCCGGATCAGCGCCGAGATGCTGGCGGACATGGAAAAGGAAACGGTCCAGTTCGTCCCAAACTATGACGAATCGCTGACCGAGCCCACCGTGCTTCCCTCCAAGCTGCCCAACCTGCTGGTGAACGGCTCCGGGGGTATCGCCGTGGGGATGACCACCAACATCCCCCCCCACAACCTGCGGGAGGTGGTGTCGGGTGTCATACATTACATCGACAATCCGGACTGCGCCGTGGTGGACCTGATGGAATTTATCAAGGGGCCGGATTTCCCCACAGGCGCCGAGATCCATGGGGAGGCTGGTATCCGGGCCGCCTACGCCACCGGCCGCGGGCATGTGGTGATGCGCGCCAACGCGGTGATCGAGCCCATGGCCAAGGGGGATCGGGAGAAAATCGTGATCACCGAGATTCCCTACCAGGTGAACAAGGCCAGGCTGGTGAAGAATATCGCGGACCTGGCCAAGGAGAAAAAGATCCTGGGCCTGGGGGAGATCCGCGACGAGTCCAGCCGCAAGGGAATGCGGATTGTTATCGAGCTGAAGAAAGACGCCCCCGCCAGGGTGATCCTGAACCAGTTGTACAAGCATACCCAGATGCAGGACACCTTCGGGGTGATAATGATCGCCCTGGTGGATGGAAGACCGCGCCAGCTGAACCTCAAGGAGATGATCAAATACTTCGTGGAGCACCGGCGCCGGGTGGTCACCGCCGCGGCGGTGTTCGACCTGCGCAAAGCCAGGGAGAAGGAGCATATCCTGGCCGGATACATGATGGCGCTGGATCGGCTGGACGAAGTGATCGCCTTTATCCGGGCGGCGGAAAACCCGGAAACCGCCCGACATGGTTTGATGGAGAAATTCGCTCTCTCCGAGATACAGGCAAAGGCGATCCTGGAGCTTCGGTTACAGCGCCTCACCGCCATGGAGAGGGAAAAGATCGCCGCAGAGCGCGCGGAGCTGTTGAATAACATCGCCAGGCTGGAGTTTATCCGGGACAACGAGAGCGAGAAATTCAAAATCATCAAAGAAGAGGTCGTCCAGCTGGCCGAGCAGTTTGGGGACGAAAGACGCACTGTAATCACCCCGGTGGAAAGCGAAGTGGATATCGAGGATCTTATCCCCGAGGAGGATGTGGCGGTCACCGTCTCCATGTCCGGCTATATCAAGCGCAACCCGGTGGATGAGTATCGCGCCCAGAAGCGCGGGGGCAAGGGGGTCAAGGGAATGAAGATGCAGGAGGAGGACCAGGTGCAGAACCTGTTCGTGGCCTCCACCCACGACAACATCCTCTTTTTCACCAGCGCCGGCCGTGTGTTCCGCAAGAAGGTATACGAAATCCCCTCCGCCAGCCGCCAGGCCAAGGGGAAAGCCGTGGTCAACCTCCTGCAGCTGCAGCAGGAGGAGAAAGTGGCCACCCTGTTCCCATTGCGGGAGTTTTCCGAAGACCGGTTCCTGGTGATCGCCACCCGGAAGGGATATATAAAGAAGACGAGCCTGGATGCCTTTTCCAGGATCCACCAGGGCGGGATCATCGCCGCCGAACTGGAAGAGGGGGACGATGTTATCGCCGTGTCCGTCTCCGACGGCAGGCGGCATGTGGTCATCAACACCGGCGCCGGCATGGCCATCCGCTTCAGCGAGGAGGACATCCGCCCCATGGGCAGGACGGCGCGGGGCGTGCGCGCCATCACCCTGCAAGAGGATGATGTGGTTGTGGGGATGACCGAGTTCGACCCGGAGAAGGATGTGGACGCATGTTTGTTCAGCATCAAGGAGGACGGATATGGAAAAAGAAGCGAATTGGACAAATACCCCCTGCAGCGCCGGGGCGGCAAGGGGGTGCTGGATATAAAGTGCGACGACTCCTCCGGCAAGGTGGTGGCCGCCATGAAGGTTTCCCCGGATGACGACCTGATGACCATCAGCCAGAACGGGGTGATGATTCGTTCCAGGGCCTCCGATGTCTCCATCATAGGCAGAAACACCAAGGGAGTGCGGATCATGGGTCTGGACGAGGGGGACAAGGTGGTGGCGGTTAGCGCTCTTGAGGAGCAGGAACAGGAAGAGATCACCCCTGACGAGACGGTCCAATGATCATTAGGACCATTCTCCTTTCCTCTTTGATGGTCCTGGTCCTGGCTGTTGCTCCGGGCTGCCAGACAGAGGACGAAAAGCTGTTTGAGAAAGCGCAGACGCTGCTGGAGGATCGCAGATATGACGACGCCATGAAAAAGCTCACATTCATGGTGAACCAGTATCCGGAATCCAGGCTGACTCCTAAAGCGTATTTCAAGCTTGGGGAGATAGAGTATTTTTTCTTTAAGAAGCCGGAGCTGGCCCTGGACCACTTTGTCCACGCCGCCGAAATGGACAGGAAAGGGAAAATAGGGCTGGCGGCGCAAAAACATATCGCCGAGATATACCTGAACCATATCCACAACTATGAGCTGGCCATCCTGCAGTATCAGCGGATAATCCGCGATTTCAAGGGACTGGTGGACGAGGATGAATTTCATTTTCTTGTGGCGAAGGCCTATTACGGAAAAAGAGACTTCAAGCAGGCGATTATCGAGTATCAGAACATGATCGACATGTTCCCCAAGAGCAAAAAGAAACTTGAGGCGCTCTATAACATAGCCACATGCTACTTTATCGATGGTCAGGTGGAAACCGCCAGGAACCTTTATCTGGACTTTCTTGTTCAAAACCCCAAATCGAAACACGATTATGACGCCAGGCTGAGCCTGGCCATGGTGTATGAGGGGTTGGAGCAGCCGGAAAAAGCGTTGCGTGTTTATGAGTATCTGGCGGAGCATTATCCGGAGGAGAAACTGGCGGGGGGGAAAGTCTATATGATAAAAGAGCGGTTGAAAGACGTACAGTAACGAAGGGCCATAATGCTTGATATAAAATCAATAAGGGACAACACGGCCGAAGTGGCCGCCCGGCTCAAACGCCGGGGAGAGGATTTGGACGTGGAAGCGGTGGTGGCGCTGGAAAAGGAAAGAGTGGCCGCCACCGGGCGCGTGGAGGAGCTTAAAAAAGAGCGCAACGAGCTCTCCCGCCTTACCGGCCAGCGGATGAAAAATGGCGAAAGCGCCAGTGACCTGCAGGATCGCGCCCGCGCCATCGGCGAGGAGGTCAAGATCCTCGATGAGAACCTCAAAAACATTCAGGAACAGATCAAACAGAGGCTGCTGGCCATCCCCAACACCCCGGATGATTCCACCCCCGATGGCGCCGACGAAACGGCCAACAAGGAAATCCACCGCTGGGGCGAGCCCCCCCGATTCAGCTTCGCTCCCAAATCCCACGGGGAGCTGGGAGAAGCCCTGGGCGTGCTGGACTTCCCACGGGCGGTAAAGATGGCCGGGGCCAGATCCGCCCTGTACATCGGCGCGGGCGCCGCCCTGGAGCGGGCGTTGATCAACTTCATGCTCGATACCCACACCAGCGAAAATGGATACACGGAGACAATCCCCCCCCTGATGGTCAATTCCGCCGCCATGACCGGCACCGGCCAGCTGCCAAAATTCGCCGAAGATCTGTTCAAGCTCGAAGGAGAGGATCTTTGGCTGATCCCCACCGCCGAGGTCCCCTTGACCAATATCTACGCCGGGGAAATCCTGAAAGAAGAGAGCCTGCCCATTTCCATCACCGCATACACCCCCTGCTTCCGCTCCGAGGCCGGCTCCTATGGCAAGGACACCGCCGGGCTTATCCGCCTGCATCAATTTTCCAAGGTGGAATTGGTGAAGCTCACCACAGCGGAGCAGGCCCAGGATGAATTGGAAAAGCTGACCGGTCACGCCGAAGGGATCCTGCAAAAGCTGGGGCTGGCATATCGCCGGGTGGCCCTGTGCGCCGGAGACCTGGGCTTCAGCGCTGCAAAAACCTATGACCTGGAGGTCTGGGTGCCCAGCCAGGAAAAATATCGCGAGATATCCTCCTGCTCCTGGTTCACCGACTACCAGGCCCGTCGCGCCAGCCTGCGATACTCCGCCCCTCCACCTTCCGGCAAGGGTAAAGGGAAGACCGCATTCATGCACACCATCAACGGCTCCGGCCTGGCGGTGGGGCGCACCTGG
>JAOUPQ010000179.1 GCA_029879765.1 Nitrospinota bacterium
ACCTCCAGCGGAAACGATGAGCGGGAATCGGCGTTCCGGGCGGGAGCCAACGACCTGGTGGGCAAGGAGATGCTGATTCAGGAACTGCGGCCAAGGGTGAAGCGGCTGCTTAACATAGGGGCGTTTTTAACCTGATTCGGGCCTTGCCGAACCAGGGGAGTCCCATGGCCGGCCAGCCCTCCGGCAGCGCGCTTTGGCTAAAACTGCGTTCCGTGGGCGCCCAGCAGCGAAACGAACACCGTAACCAGGCTCACCGTCAGCAACACCCAGTGCAGGGTCTGCACTATGCGGAAGGTCCCCTCCGGGTTGGTGGTGGCGCGGCGGTGGAACCACTTGTGCAAAAACAAAGGCTCCAGCACGAACAGCACCAGGGTGAAGATGACCCACACCGCCGTCATCATGTGGATCCAGAAGTAGGAGGAGGATGTATAGCGCTCCCACAGGTCCAGCGTGTACATCATATAGAAACCGGACAGCCCCGTGAGCAGCGTGGTGAACCGCGCCTGCCAGGCGAACCGGTTCTCCACCGCCTCGAAGAAGGCCACGCGCTCCTCCGGGTTCTTGAATCGCCGCACAGCGGGGAGGATGACCGTGGTGACCATCGACACTCCGCCGATCCAGACCACAACGCCCAGGATGTGCAGCCCCCGGGCCAGGGTGATATCGTCCATCAATGACCTCCCGCCGTTGAACTTGGCGGAGGGAGCAGGATTCGAACCTGCGGAACTTTCGTTCAACGGTTTTCAAGACCGCCGCCTTAAACCGCTCGGCCACCCCTCCGTGGATATGTTATGGAATATTATGCCAGCCGGTATTCGCCAGGGAAGAGGGAGGTTAGCTCCCCTTTTCCTCTTCTTTTCCGTTCAGCCGGGCCACAAGCTCCTCCGGATCCACCCCATGGGTCATGGCGCCCCATTCCACGGTCTCCATCATCCTGCCGGAACAGGCGACGCAGCCCATGTTGAAGGAGGCCAGCACCCGGGCGGCGTTGGCGCCGGACTTTATGGCGTCTTGCAGTGTGGTTGATTTCGTTATTTTGCTCATGGGGCTAATTATAACATGACAGCAAATCCGCCCATCGCCTTTGGCGATTATTTCGCCATGTTTCTCACAATCCGCCCAATGCCTGGATCCGCCCCATGGCCCTGGCGGCCCGTGGCGAGCCTGGCTTTTCCACCGCCACAAACCTGCGATACGCCTCCAGCGCCGCGGCTTGGTCCCCTTTTTTCTCCAGCGCCATGGCCAGGGCGAACAGCGACACCGGATCCCCTCCGGCGTCGTAGGCCCGGGAGAGCCAAAGCGCCGCACCGTCGATGTCGCCGATCCCGAAGAGCGCCAGCCCCAGGTTGTTCATGGCGTCCGCGTTTTGCCCATCCAGCGCCAGCGCTTCTGTATTGATCCGGATCGCCTGGTCAAAGTCGTTGGCGGAAAGCGCCGCCATCCCCAGCAGGATCAGGAACCGGGGCTCGTTCGGATATTCCGTCGCCGCCTCCCTGGCCACCGCCGCGCCATTGCCCAGGTCCCCCACCTTGATGTACGCCTTGGCCAGATAGTATTTTTCATCCGACCGATACTCCCGCCCCTCCACCGACATCGATACGATCCCGATGCCCAGCGCCGCCCCCACCATCGCCGCCACAGGCAGCCATCTCCTCTCCCGCGCCCAGCCCAAGGTCACCGTGGCCCATATTCCCGCCCCCACCAGAAGGAAGGGAACCATGGGGAGCCGGAACCGGGAGCAGGTGTAGAACAAAGTCACCGTGGCCAGGATAGTCCCCACCCCGGGGAGCAGCCACCACACCTGCCGCCGCATGGCCAGCCCCACCACCAGCCCAGGCAGCCCCAAGGCCAGCGCAAAAGCGAAGTTGGGGGCGGGCGCCCTGGCGATGGAGGAGAAACGCTGGTTCGATTTCACGCTGCGGTTGATGGGAATTTCGAAGGATCCGATGGTCCCCTTGATCTTGTTGTATATGCCAAAGGCCGCATCGCCGGGACGCTCCAGGAAAAACCGGAAGGTTTCGTCCCGCCAGTAGGAGGAAACCTCCCTGGCGGAAAGCGCGCGCCCCAGCCTGCGTTCCGCCTCGGCATGGAAATCCGCCTCCATCTTCTCCGGGTCCTTGCGGGAGAAGGAGGGGACCTGATATCGCCCGGTGAGGTTTTCCGGATTGTTGCTGGCATAGAGGAGCCTGCCGGACTGGGAATTCAAAAAGACCCACTCCCCCGCCGCCGCCTTGTTGCGCGCCGCCCCCAGGGTGAGGGCCGCCATCAGGCCCAGGGCCATCATGGCGCCGTTCATGGCGATCTGGCGGGCGCCGGGCCTCCGCGCCAATATCCAGGCCACCACCCCGAAGGGCGCCATCAACAGAAGGTTGGCCCGCAGAAAAGTGAGCGCTCCGGCGAAAAGGCCCAGCAGTATCCAGTGGACAGGTCTGTCCCGCTCCCCCGCGCGGATCAGCGCCAGGGTGAAGAGCAGCAGGAAGAAGACGGAGAAACTGGCCTTGAGTATCAGCAGGGTGTAGAAGAAGGATACGGAGTATACCGCCCAAACCGCCGCGGCGAACAATCCCGCTTCCCGGCTCCATGTCCTGGCGCCCAGCAGGTATATCAGGTACACGGCGGCGGAATCGGCCACGATCTGGATCACCCGCGCCGCCATCAGGGCGGAGTCGTGGGAGGGGGGGGCGCCTGTGAAGTGGGCGATCTTTTGGAAAACAAAAAAGAGGGCGCCCAGGAAATAGCCGTAAAGCGGGTCCATGAAAAAGACCCTGGCCTCCCCCAAAAGGTAGCCATGGGCGATGGAGGCGCCCAGAGCGATGTAATACGCCTCGTCCAGCACCGGCATGTAGAGCAGGGGGTTGGAGAGGTTTTCCAGCAGGTACCCTAGGCGCAAGGCCACCGCCACCAGGAATATCCCTGCCAGGGCTTTTCGCTCCCTCCGGCCGATCAGGTGGGGGGCGGCGCCTTCCTCTGGCCCTTGTTCAGCCATGGAACGTGGCGAACTCGTCCACCGGCGCCCGCTCGGTCCTGTAGCTGTTCACCGGGGCGTCCGTCGCGGCGTACCCCAGGGACATGCCGCACAGCAGCAGCATGTTCTCCGGAACTCCCAGCGCCTTGCGGACAATGTCCGGATACGACGCCAGGGAAGCCTGGGGACAGGTGGCCAGCCCCTGGTCCGTGGCGGCCAGCATCACGCTCTGGATGAAGATACCCATGTCGAGAAATCCCCCGGCGCTCATGGAGCGGTCCATGAAAAAGAACAATCCCACGGGGGCGCCGAAAAAGTGGTAGTTGGCCAGCCAGGCGGCCATGCGCTTCTCCTTGTCCTCGCGGCGGATCTCCTGGGCCTTGTACAGCGCCAGGCCGCAGGCCTTTCTGCGGGAGTCGAAGGGCTCCACCCATGTTCCGGGGTAATAGTCATATTCGGGGCGCTCGGCCTCTCCTCCCGCGCGGGCGGCGGCCATGGCGGCGCCCAGCTTGTCTTTGGCTTCGCCGGTGACCACCTCCACCCTCCACGGCTGGATATTGGACCCGGAGGGGGCCCATCGGGCCGTGTCCAGGATCTGGCGGATGGTTTCCCTCTCTACTTCCTTGTCCAGATACGCCCTGGCGGCCCATCTTTTTCTTATCGCCTGGCTGGTGTCCATATCCTGGCTCCTCCCGTGTTATCCATTCCCCGGCCAGTATATGCCAGCGGGCTCCCCCGGGCGAGGGGAATAAAAAGCTGGCATGCCCCTTCCCAATATGGGCGGTTGTTTGGTAGAATATCTGTTTGCAAACGAACCAGAACTAGGATTGTTATTATGTTGGTGACAGTATTCACCATCGCGCATATATCTGCCGCGGTGGTCATGGTGGCGGTTATCCTCTTTTTACAGCAGGGGAAAGGCGCCCAGATAGGCTCCACTTTCGGCGGCTCCAGCCAGACCGTATTCGGCTCCCGAGGCCCGGCCGGGGCCATGGCCAAGGTTACCACCGCCGCGGCGGTGGTGTTCATGGTCAGCTCCCTGGTGCTCTCGGTGCTGGGCCAGCAAAAGAACACCCAGTCCCTGATCACCGAAGAGCAGGCGCCCATGACCATGCCGGTGACCATGCCGACCGAGCAGGAGGGAGGGCCAGTGGCCCCGGTGGAAGCTCCCGCAGCCGCGGCGGCGACGGCCCCGGAAGACACCCAGTTCCATGAAGCGGCGCCCGTCGGGCCTGTGGACGCCCCTTCGGACACGACAACCAGCCCCGCAGGGAACTAGCCTGGGCATGGGGCGATATAAAACGCCGGCCCTGGTCCTGCTGCTGTCCGCCTCGCTGGCGGCGGGCGGGTGCGAAAAGAAAAAGGAAAGCGGCCCCGGCCCCCAGACCGCCGCCCAGGCCGCCGCATATGCCAAGCGGGATTATGCCCCCGATGACTTCGGCGATGTCTTTATGGAAGGCTCCATCGGCGACGCCTCCAACCTGTTGCCCTATCTGGCCAAGGACAGCTCATCCAGCGAAATCAAAAACAAGCTTTTTTCCAGCCTGATGACCACGGACAAGGACCAGAACCTGATCCCGGATCTGGCCAGGTCGTGGGAAATATCAGAGGATCAGCGGACCATCACCTTCCATCTGCGCGATGACGTGAAATGGCACGACGGCAAGCCGTGGACCAGCGCGGACCTGAAGTATCAGTACGAGATGATGATCCATCCGGATGTCCAATCCGCCTACAAGGATACGTTTTTCCAGATGGAGGGGGTGCAGACGCCGGACGCCCACACATTCATAGTGACTTTCAAAGAGCCCTTCGCCCCCGGCCTGACCGAGCTTTCCGGAATGGGGGGGCTTCCCACCCATCTGTTGAAGGATACAAAACCTGCGGATCTGATAAAGTCTCCCCTGGCGCGCAACCCGGTGGGGAACGGGCCGTGGAAGTTCGTCAGCTGGGATACGCAGCAGTCCATCATCCTGGAGGCCAACGTGGGGCACTACAACCAGCCGAGGATACATCGTTATGTGATGCGGATCATTCCGGACCTGGCGGTGCAGTTTCTGGAATTGAAGGCCAAAAAGATTGACAACATGGGGCTGAAGCCGCTGCAGTACCTGAAGCAGACCGATACTTCGTTCTTCAAGGATAACTTTGAAAAGTACAAGTATCTGGGGCAGGGTTACACATATATGGGGTACAACCTGAAGAGGCCGCTTTTTCAGGACAAACGGGTTCGCCAGGCGCTGACCTACGCCATCAACAAGCAGGAGATCGTGGACGCGGCGCTGCTGGGGCTGGGAGTGCCGGCCACGGGGCCGATCAAGTATGGCACCTGGGCCTACAAGGACGATGTGAAGCGGTATCCCTACAACCCGGCCATGGCCAAGCAGCTTATGGACGAGGCGGGATGGAAAGACACCAACGGCGACGGGGTGCTGGACAAGGACGGCAAGCCCTTCGAGTTCGAGATAATCACCAACCAGGGCAACGATGTGCGCAAGAATTCGGCCCAGGTGATCCAGCAGAACCTGAAAAGGATCGGGGTGACGGCCAAGCTGCGGGTCATCGAGTGGTCCGCTTTCATAAACAATTTCATCAACAAGCGGGATTTCGACGCGGTGATCCTGGGCTGGGGCCTGGGGCTGGACCCGGACCCATACCCCATCTGGCACTCGTCGAAGACCGGAGAGCATGAATTCAATTTCGTCTCTTTCGCCAGCGCGGAAGTGGACGAGCTATTGGAAAAGGGGCGCAGGACCTTTGACCTGGAGAAGCGCAAGGAGTATTACTGGCGGTTCCAGGATATCCTGGCCGAGGAGCAGCCCTACACTTTCCTGTATGTTCCGGAGGCTCTGCCGATAGTTTCCAAAAGGATCCGGGATATCGTCCCCGGGGCGGCGGGGATCGGGTATAACTTCGAGCAATGGTGGGTTCCCAAGCAGGAGCATCTGCGCAACCACCAGGCGGTAATTACCGAGTAGACCGCATCCCGGTCAGGAACGACTCAAGCTTTCGTTTCTTGTCGCCTCTTTCCTGGGCGCCCCCCACTTTGGCGTCCAGCCATATCAGCAGGGGCATGGCCAGGATGGCAAACACCGCGTTGGCCAATATCTGGGGCCCCAGCGCCGCCAAGGCAGGGCCAACTCCCTCGCCGTACACCATGCGGGCCATGGAGGCTTTCACAATGATATCGGCGACGGTGGCCGCCGCCACCAACCCCACCCGCGTGAAGAGGGTGTCGCTGATGTAGCTTTCCCGCAGCGCGCCCGAGGCATACCCCACCAACCCCCAGGAGAGA
>JAOUPQ010000027.1 GCA_029879765.1 Nitrospinota bacterium
TCATCCTTCGCAAATACAAGGTGACCTCTTATTTCACCAAGACAAACAAGATAGACTACATTGTAGAGGGGGTAAAAAAGCACTTTTCGCTGCAGAATCTTCCCAAGGAGTTTGATCCCTGGGCTGATTACCTGGAAAACAAAGAACAACCCCAGCAATCCCAACAGCACTTCGCTCCTCCCCAGGCGTGGCAACCTCCTCCAGGGTGGCAGCCCCCCCCAGGATGGCAGCCTCCTCCTGGGTGGCAGCCTCCCCCGGGCCAGGCCCCAGGGCATGCTCCCCCTCCTCCCGCCGCCGCTCCCCAAAGGCCAGCGCCAGGGGCTCCTCCCCCGCCCAAGCGGAAGGAGCCTTTAATCCCCTCCCCCGCCTCCATGGCCGCCCCCAGTGAGGACATGGCGGATTTCCTCACAACCATCGAGGAAAAAGTGGTGGCCAAGGACAAGGGGACCAAGGCCATCTCCCCGGCTCTGGACAACTACAACAAGGGGATGGCGTTTTATAACAAAGAGCAGTTTCCCCAGGCCCTGATAATGTTCGAAAAGAGCAGGCTGGATAAAACATTGCAGGCCAAAAGCCTGTTGATGATCGGCAAGATCCACCGCAATATGAACAACATGAACGCGGCCATCGCCACTTTCAAAGAAGCCCATCATACCGCCGAAGACACGGCCACCAAGCTGGAAAGCAGGTACCAGATCGCCGAAACCATGCGAAAGCAGGGCAAGCTGCAGGACGCGTATAACATGTACGCCACGGTGTATAAGGCAGACAAGGAATTCAAGGACACCAGGAACAAGCTGATTGAGCTCAAGAAATCGCTGTAACACCCACGACTGCCCGCTTGAACCCGCTTCAACTCTTTCCACCCACCCTCGATTATGACTTCGATTGATCTTTTCGATTACCACCTGCCGACGGAGCTTATCGCCCAGCGTCCCGCCGCCTCCAGAAGCGCCAGCCGTCTGATGACTCTTGACCGGAACTCCGGAGCTGTCGGTCATCACATGTTCGAAGAACTGGAGGGAATGCTCAACAGCGAGGACACCTTGGCGCTCAACAACACAAAGGTCATCCCCGCCCGGCTGATGGCCCATCGCAAATCCGGGGGGAAGGTGGAAATCCTGCTGATCAGGGACCTGGGGGAGGGGCGCTGGAAAGCAATGGTAAGAGGTGTTTCCCGGCTCAAAGAGGGAGAGGCCCTGGCGCTGGGAGAGCATGCGATCCGGGTCGGCCCCAGGCTGGATAATGGGATGACCGAGGTAGCTTTCAGTTCCCGGGCCGGGGCGGAGGAGATGATCCGAACCTGGGGGCAGACCCCACTGCCCCCGTATATCGTCCGCCCAGGGGGCCAGATGGATCCGGAAGATATCTTGCGATACCAGACCGTTTTCGCCAAGGCTCCCGGCTCCTGCGCCGCGCCGACCGCCGGGCTGCACTTCACCCAGGCTCTTCTGGATCGGATCAGAGATCGGGGAGTCAAAATAGTGGAGGTGACCCTGCATGTGGGGCCCGGGACTTTCCGTCCCGTTAAATGCCAACACATAGAGGATCATTTTATGGATCCTGAGTATTATCAGATCCCGGAACAGACCGCCGACATAATCAACAATACATTGGCGGGGGGAGGCAGGGTGGTGACAGTCGGCAGCACAGTGACCAGGGCGCTGGAGTCTGCTGTGGGACCGGATGGGCGAGTGGCGCCGGGGCATGGGGAAACCTGTTTATATATCACTCCGGGATTCAAGTTCCAGGTCTCAAGCGCCATGATCACCAATTTTCATTTACCCAGGTCCACGTTGCTGGTTATGGTGGCTGCCTTTGCGGGAAGGGAAAATACCATGGCCGCCTACGCCGAGGCGGTGGAAAATAAATATCGCTTTTTCAGCTACGGAGACGCCATATTTATATCATAGAGGAGGAACGACGTGACTATCAGGGAGAAGTGGATCCACGGCATCCATGATCTGGTGACCGGGGACGAGGTTACAAGAAAAAGGATCGCTCCCGTGGCGGGAACCTTGGTATTCAGCCTCGTGGCGCTTTTTCTGGTTCTATGCCTCATGCTGGATCGGGTCATGGAATTGGAGGGTTTTTTCACCCCCGGTATCAGGCTGGGGCTGGGCCTTCCATCTTTATTCGCGGGGCTTTATCTTATGATGTGGTCGGTATTCACTTTCGCAGAATCCGGCGGAACCCCCGTCCCGGTGAATCCACCCAGAAAACTTGTGGTCGCCGGGCCGTACACCCATGTCCGCAACCCAATGCTCGTCGGCATCTTCCTGCTGCTTTTCGGAATCGGCTTTCTCCTCTCCTCATTCACCACAGTGTTCATATTCACTCCCCTTTTTATCCTGGTGAATGTGGCAGAGGTTAAAGCCGTGGAGGAGCCGGAGCTTGAAATGCGCCTGGGGGCCGAGTATGTCGAATACAGGAGCCGGACCCCCATGTTCATTCCCCGTCTCTGGAATATGGATCGCTGACTGCCCCTGAATGCCCCCGGGCATTTCCTTTCCCTAAAACAGCAAAACGGCCACGGCCAGAACAGTGGTGTATCCCTTTTTCACCACGGCGGTCTTGGTGACGTTCCGGGTGTTTACTATCTTGTTGGACATGCGGAACACTTCCTTGCGCTCATCCCAAGCCTTATCCTCATCAAACTCCACACCCAGCGTGGAAGCCAGCATGGCCGCCGCCAGATCCTCGGCGTAATCACCGGCCACCTGCTCAGTCTGCCCAAAGCCATGATGCTCGCTCAAGTAGCCATAGCTGGTTTTGTCCGATGGCACGGCGCAGCCTATGGAGGAGTGCACTAGCCTGTGGGGCTCATTGCTGCCTGCCCTGGCCATGACGCAGAAAGTGATCTGCCCGGGCTTTAGGTGTGTGAGCCCCTCTTTGCGGGATACGATCTTGCATTTGGGGGGAAGTATAGAAGACACGTATACCAGATTGCACTTTTCAATGCCTGCATCCCGTAGCGCCAACTCGAATGAGCGCAACTCCTCCTTGTGAGTCCCCACGCCAGTTGTGAAGAACATTTTTTTTGGAACAAAATTCATTTGTGTCTCCCGAAATCCTTTTTCTTTATTATCCATGGTCACCACTTTCACACAAATTCCACCGGATGGTGGCCACAATTCTCATGTGCGATAAACAATCTACATCACTTTTTAAAATCCGGCAATAAACATGTTTGCCGGATGAATATTCAAGGCTATAAATCCGGATATAGCTATTTTTTAATGAAAGGGATTCTGGCGCCGGAAAATGAGCTTAGCACGGCCACGAACGAGCCGAGCATAACTTTCGATTTCATCTGGACCGGGGTAAGGCCTTCATCATCGGCAAGCCAGACGGTCATGGATCCCTTTCTGCTGAATACCCCCTCTGTCATAAGCTTGGGTTCGATCACCACAGTATCCACCAATCCCTGGGGAAGCTCTATCCTCTCTTTGCGCAGCACCTTGACCTTCAGGATGTACCTTTTCTTATCCTCGAATATGGGCACATTTACAATATGCCCAACCTGCAAGACCTCTCGTCCCATCCCCCGCAGCGCGTAGAGCGCGGAAAAAGAGTCCTGGCTGTCCTTGTCGATATCGAATTCCTCAGCCGGGTCGTCGTCCACCTTATACAAGGCCTTCCCGTCTTCCTGGAAAAACTCGATAGTCTTCTTTTTCCGATACCGGTTCTCCGATATGGATATCTCCACCTTGCGGGAAAAATTGCCCTCCACGTCGAAATAGGAGATTGTGCTGTCATCCACCGGATACAGGGATCGCACCCAGCCGGTGGACATGGCGGTTATCCGCAGCAGATACACCTTCCTGCCCAGATACTCAGTTTCCTTCAGCACGGCAAGTCCCCCTTCGCCACCTGTGATCCCCATCCACGATATGTCGTATTTCAGGTCCTCACCGGGAAGAAAGGGGGAATCCTCCGCCGCTTCCGAAATGGACGCCATGGGAACGGCCATGGCGACCAGAAAGGAAATCAGGAGTTTATATGGCTTGATTTGATGGAGAAACAATAAGGTAACCCGGATCAACAGTACCGCTTCTTGTTATTTTTCGCATGAACGATCTGCCAGAAATCGATTTTTGTGTGTTTGTATGTTCTGTCGACCTGAAGATCCGTGGTGCTGATAAGCTCATCCAGCGACATATCGGTGCGCCAACCGAATTTGCGGAAGACCGGATCGAGGATATTCTCCACCTTGGCCATCCATGGTTTGCTGGAGACAAAATGGTTTACGATCACAAAAGTCCCCCCCGGTTTGGTCACTCGCTTCATCTCGTCGATAACCCGGATAGGCTCCGGCACCACGGAGATGATATGTGTGGCCACCACATAATCGAAGGTATCGTCGGGGAAATCCAGGGCGCAGGCGTCCATCTCGCGCAGGGTGACGTTGGCCAGACCCAGTTTGTCCACTTTCTTTTGCGCCTGAGCCAGCATGCTGGAGCTCAGATCCACCCCAGTCACATCGCAATAACCTGGATACAGGGGCAGCGAAAGGCCAGTGCCCACGCCCACATCAAGAATTTTGTCCCCAGGATTGAACGACACATCGCTAAGCGCCCTTTTCTGGCGTGGGTGGAAGAAAGATTTAAAAAGAAAATCATAAACACCTGAATAGGCGTGATAAATCTTCTTTATGCTTTCGGTTTCCATCCTTCAGTACTCCTTTTAAATTACTTTCCAGTTTCGCCGGATTCTTGATCCAGGATATTCTCTCTCATTTTCACAGGAAGATTCATCAGGCGCTGGAAAATCCCTTTAACCCCACTGGCCAGCGCTTCCAGCGATACACTTTCGATCTCCGGATCATCCAACGGCCCCTTGGCCCGAAAATAATAACCCACGAAGCTTTTATCTTCGCCAGCTATCACGTCACCCAAGACCGGGATGGAACTGATCACCCTATCCACCGTGACGAAAGGCATGACACCCACCATCAGATCCACCTTATCCTCGCCTATATCGTGGCTCCCAACAGCGGTGAGCCGTATCGCTTCGGAGTCCACAATAAAATCTTCCGTATACGCCACACCCGCAGCCAGATCAATCGATCCTTGAATTCCATTAAAGGGAAGCCCCTCCACGCTCAAATCCGGCAGCTTCAGTTTAAAATACTGGGAAACATTTAGCAAAGAAAATATCTTCCCCAGAAGATTGAACCTTTTTATTACTCCCGCCCCGGCGGAGACCTCCATGCGCCCGTCCAGCGTTTTGGCGATCTGGTCCCAGGTTCTTCCATGGCCATTTACATCGCCACGAACATTCACCGGGCCCGATATCAGCTTCTCCTCCTCGGGGTTCCCCAGGCTCTCCATGGCTACATCCCGCACGTTCACTTTCGATTTAAAATCGATGGATTTACGCAGATCGTTGATTTCCGCTTCCCAGCTCCATTTTCCCCCATGCCCCTCAAAGGTGAATGGAAATACCGTAAATGTATCTTCCTCATATTTTATCACCGTATCCAGGTTTCGATAGGTCAAGGGCCCTATTTCCCCCTTGTCCGAGGAAATCAAGATTTCCCAGTAGCCATCGAAAAATTTCCGCTCTTTCTTTTCCCCCGGTGGGGGCCCGATATTAATCCGCACACCCTCGGCGCCAGGCCTATCCATGACCATCTGGCTGGAGCCACCGAACAGGTCATCCAGATCCAGGGCCGTGGTGGTGGCGTGAAGGGTGAATACGGAGCGATCCCTCACCTCCGCCGAGCCCGAGATGGAAAATTCCCCCTTGCCCAGTTTGCCGACGCCATTTCGAAGGAATACCTGGTTATTCACCAGCTCAAACAATCCGTTACATTCCTTGAAAAAAGAGGTGAATATCTTGATCTTGAACGTGCTGTCCACCATTTTCACGGCGCCATGGGAGGATGTCCCTCCATCGCCCCCCCTGCCCAGATTTATTTCACCGCTAAAATAGCCCGCGCTGTCGATATTGTCGAAAATATCGGTATAGTAGTCCAGATCGTCAAGATAAACTCCATCGGAGGTGATTTTGAGCCAAACCGGAGCCCCCCGGATATATCCTGTGATATCTCCGCTCATGGTGGCCACGGAGCGCCCCATCTCCAGGGAAACCTTTTCGATACGGGCCATTTCTCCCACTTTCCCACGGCCAGCCACCTCCGCCGCCGCGCTCATGCCAGGGCGCTTGAACAGGGTATTTCCATAGACAAAATCCAGCCTGGTCAGATCCAGCTGGCTGGTGTGGATGTAATCGCTGAACTTCCCATTAAGCTGGGTGGTCACAAAAGCCTCTCCCGCCAACCTGTTCAGCTCATCGTCCCGGATATTGAAATAACCTGCGGTCTCCTCCATATTCACCTTCGATTCAATGAGCAAATCAAAGGAAGGAGATCGCTCCAGCACGTCCATGATCTTCCCGGTCATGGCAAATGTATTTGATCCGACCCGCCACGACAGGCCCGGGAACACTATTTTGTCCAGATCCAGATCAACCTTTCCGTTCATAGCCACCAAAGGAGAGGAGATGGCGGTGCTTTTTATCCCCACATCGTTAAAGACCATTGTCCCTTCGGCGCCAAAGGAATCCACCAGATTCTCCGTGTCCCCCTTCACCGAAAGGTTCAGCCCCACCTTCCCGGACATATACTCCACATGGTCGAACACCTGCCTGAACTCCGGAGAAATGATATGGACGGCCAATCCTTCCCTGGTTTCCTCCATATCCAGATCGGCCAATATCTCCGCCTCGAAGGTGGGCCACTCATGGAGCCGGTCCACCATCCCGGTTATGTTATTCAGGGTGCTGCCGCCATATCGCCCCGTCAGGTCGTTGAACACCAGCCTGTTGTCCGCCAGGATGAATTCGCCATCTATCCCCTTAAACTCCCTTTTCAATCCGGGCAGGGAGAACCGGAGACCGAAAAGCTCCATCATCCCGGAAAGGGACTGGTATGACTCCACCCGATCGAGCGTCTCCAGGGTCTTCAAGTCACCATCGAAAGTCAGGCCTGTTATGCCGATCTCCCCCTCGAGGATATTGTTCTCTATAAACCCGGCCTGCACACCGGTCAGATATTTGAACGGGATATATTTCCTAAGCTCGGAGATATTCACTCTGGCCATATCCATCTCCACATAAAACTGTGGATTCTTCTCCAGAAGCTTCTGTCCCTCCCCTTGAAGATTTATCATCAGGGGCGCCGCGTCGATCATCGCTTTTTTCAGCTGCACCGAATCGCCCTGGATAAGAATTTCATGGTCTATGCTGATATTTCTGGCCTTTAGCCCCTGCCGATACGCGTCCCTGTACCATAAATCCAGCCCGGTCACGGAAACGACCCCCCTGGAGGAAAAGCCTTTATCCCTGCTGATTTTTATATGGGAATCGAGAGTGGCGATCGTGTTGAGTCTTTGGAAAGGAAGGAAACGTCCCAGGTATGGCCAATAATGCCCCACATCCAGATTATCCACCTTCACATGGCCATCAAATCCCAGGTCACCATAGGGCCAGGAGGTATTTTGCAGTTCTCCATCCAGGTGTATATTCCCCATCCCCTTTGGGCTTTGGGACACCGCGTCGAGGGCCACGACTATTTTTCGACGGTCTGGTTTGCCAGAATCCATCTTCAGGTTTATATCATGGAACCCCAATTGGTAACCCGGCTGATCGGAGACCATCATATCTGTCCATGTCAACGAACAGTTCTCCAGATATACTTTTCCCAGCGACCCTAAATACCGCTCCAGCTTCAAATTCAGAGCTTCATCCATAATGGCCCTGTCCTCCACGGCGCCGATATTCAGCCGCCCGTTCCTGTCCCGGACCAGGTTCAAAGCCGCGTCCTTAAGCCGCAATCCGCTTAGGTGAATCTCGCCTGTAATCATCCGCGAAAGATCAAGCTCCACCTGGGCCATATCCGCACGAATCAGCGGCTGGGCGCCATCCATCACCACCAGCTTGTCAATCCGGATTTTCCAGCCGGCTCTCCCATCGGCGCTCATTTCCCCAATGCTCACAAACAGGCCGGAAGTCTGGGAAATATTTTGTTCGGCGATGATTTTGAAAAGTGAAGTCTCGGCCAGGAACCGGCCGGAATAGTGGACAGCGGCCATAAGAAGGCCGAAATAGATCAGGGGACGAATCACCAGACGGCGAACCCAGCCTATTTTGGGCGAAGTCGCCCTCTTTGGCTTGTCGGGAGGCCCGGAGGGGGCCTCTTCCCCGCTGTCGTGTGTATCAGAACCGTGTATGGACCGATTTTCCATCATATGCCCGCCAGAAGGCGCGCCGAAGGAAAGCATGACCATATACCGCCGCGATATGGATCACGCGGCGAGAAGACTAGAACCTCTCCGCCAACCTGGCGGCCTTGCCCCTGAGTTTTCTGAGGTAATACAGTTTCGCTCTTCGGATTTTGCCACCGCGAACCACTTCGATCTCCTCAACCCTGGGCGAATGCAGCGGAAACGATCGCTCCACGCCAAATCCGGAGGATACCTTTCTTATGGTGAACATTTCTCGAATGCCACCATGTTTTTTGCTTATCACAACGCCTTCAACAACCTGTATGCGTTCTTTCTCACCTTCCACGACGCGAAAACTCACACGAACCGTATCCCCCACCTTAAACTCGGGGGTCTTCTTCTTCATGTACTGGGCTTCCACGTAATCAACTGAACTCAAGCTCATAACATCTCCACTAATCCACTCGCCCAAGGAGGCGGTCCAAAATTATAGACGCCGCGCTCCTGACCGGCAGATGGTTGTAATCATCCATTCCGGGAATGGGGGCCAGCCGCGCGGTGGCCAATTCCAACGCCGACCCGGCCAAACCATGCGCCGTTCCAAACAACACTGCGGCCCGCGGCGCGCGCTCCAGCAGTTGTCGCCCTTCGGAATAACTTATCACCTCCGGGCCAGGCCTGGCGCTGGTAATCATTACCGCCGCCCCTTCCATGCCAAGCCCGAAATTATCCATCATATCCTCAATGGTGTCAACAACTTTCACATTACGCATCGCTTCTTTGCGCTCCGGGTTCACGCGGCTTCCATATCCTGTGGTCCAATGGGCTATTATCCGCTCCACCAGCCGCGCCTGGGCCTCCAACGGGGTCACGATATACAACCCACCCACCCCATATGTGCGGCACACCCGGGCCAGGTCGTGCACATCCAGCGAGGTCACCGAACTGGTGACCGTATTCCCGCTTCTGTTCACCACGGGATGATGGACAAGCCCCACGGCAAGACGGGCTCCCAATGGCTCCATACTGTCGTTCATTTCCCCTCCCGCGCCTTGCGGATCACATCTAATGCCAATTTCAGATCCTCCCCTTCAAGACCCCCCTTTTCTATCATATCCGGCCGCCTTTGAGCTGTCCGGATTATCGATTCCCTCCGCCGCCATTCCTCTATTTTCGCTCGATGCCCGGAGAGCAGAACCTCCGGCGCGCTATGCCCCTCGAACTCGGCTGGACGGGTGTATTGGGGATACTCCAGCAGTCCGGCGCTGTGGGATTCCTCAGTGGTGGACTCCTCCCCCCCCAGCGCTCCGGGGATCAGGCGCAGCACCGCGTCCACCACGGCCATGGCGGGGATCTCTCCTCCGGTCAGCACGAAATCACCAATGGATATCTCCATATCACAGTAATGCTGCCGCACCCGCTCGTCCACCCCCTCATATCGGCCACAGACCAATATAAGGCCAGGGTAGCCCACCAGGTCCCGCGCGATCGCCTGGCTCATCAGCTTTCCCTGGGGTGTGAGCAGAGCCACGGGGGCCCCTGGATTATTTTCCCGCAAGGATTGAATGGCCCGGGCCAAAGGCTCCACCTTCATCACCATCCCCGGCCCGCCCCCATATGGATAGTCGTCGGTGATTTTGTGTTTGTCGGTGGCCCATGCCCGAAGGTCGTGGGCATGCACCGAGGCCAGCCCGGCATCCACCGCGCGCTTGATTATGGATTCGGCGAAAGGACCGGCGAACATGCCGGGAAAAATCGTCAGGATATCGAATTTCATCATGATCGGTCTGGTTATGGAGTCATCCTGGGCGGACCTACTCCATCTCCATAAGCTTCATGACAATACGTTTTTCCCCCAGATCCACCTTCAGGAGTGTCTCGGGTATACATGGGGTCATGATCTCCTCCCCCGTGTCCGTTTTTATCACCCAGACATCGGCGCTTCCCGCCTCGAAAAAATCGACCAGGCGCCCAAGCTTTCCCCCCTGGGGGTCGAACACTGGCAGCCCGATGATCTCTTCATAGTAGAACTTCCCATCGGGCAAAGGAGGCATCATCGACCTGGGAACCTGGACAGCCCTGCTGGCCAGCCCGTTGGCCTCCTCCGGGGTCTCAACCCCCTCGAAGGCGATGATCATCTTTTTATCCGCGTCCCTGACCGATTCCAGGACCAGCGCATCACGATCCGTCCCCTTGGCAGACATCAACAGAAGCTCCTGGCCCACCAGGGTATACATCAAGTCGTGGCCGAAGTATGGCGTAAACTTGATCTCCCCCCGCACTCCGTGGGGCTTTCCCAGGCGCCCAATGGCTATCAGCAGTTCCTGGCTCGCCCCCCTCCCGGCCCGGTCATCTGTCAAGGTCAGTCCAGTATCTCCAGCACAGCGCGTTTTTTCTGTTTGGTCGCCGCGGCGGAAAGAATGACCCTCATGGCGCCCGCTGTCCTTCCCCGTCTGCCGATCACTTTGCCCAAGTCGTCCTGCGCCACCCGCAATTCCAGAGTTGTAACCTTGTCACCGGTCATTTCCTCGATTTCAACTTCATCTGGGTGGTCGACGAGCTCTTTTACCATGTGATGTAAAAGCTCCCTCATAACGAAATCTCCTCTTGTATTTGTCCCCTCGCGACTACAGAACTAGGGGTATGGCTTTCTCTTTTTACTACATCCCGTACTGAGAACTACTAATGACTTACGCGCACGCCTTGCTTTTTGAGCAGGCTCCTGACCGTGTCGGAAACTTGCGCCCCTTTGCCAAGCCACGACTCGACCTTTTCCTTGTCGATTTTCACATTGTCCACCGTCAACCCCGGATTGTAGGTCCCCAGAGTCTCCAGAAACCTTCCCTCGCGAGACGCCCTGGAATCCGTCGCCACGATCCTGTAGATCGCTCTTTTCTTGGCGCCCACACGCCTCAACCGCAGTACTACCGCCACAAATTTTCTCCTGAATATGAATTGGTTATTCTACTGTTTCCCGAAACCAAGCCCGGGAATGGATGGGATAGCTCCCATTCCTTTTTTTAATTTACCTATGTTCTTCATCATCTTCCGCGACTTCTGGAAATTTTTCAACAGACGATTCACATCCGCCACGTGCATCCCGCAACCGCGGGCGATTCTCCTTTTTCGCGAGCCGTTTATTATACCCGGCTTCGACCGTTCCTTGACCGTCATGGAGCAAATAATCGCTTCGGTGCGGGTTATTTCATAATCATCCAGGTCCGCCTGCCCCATGGCCTCGTTCATGCCGGGGATCATCTTCATCAGCTGGTCCAGCGGGCCCATCTTGCGTATCATCCGAAGCTGTTCCAGAAAATCCCCCAGGTCGAAATTGGCGCTCAGCATCTTCCTCGCCTGGGTCTGGGCCTGGGTCTGGTCGATATTCTCCTGGGCTTTTTCCACCAGGCTCACCACGTCTCCCATCCCCAGGATGCGCCCCGCCAGCCTTTCGGGATGGAACTTTTCGAAGTTCTCCGTCTTCTCCCCCACTCCGGCGAATTTCACCGGCGCGCCGGTTACATTCTTCACGGAGAGGGCCACACCGCCCCGGGTGTCGCCATCGAGCTTGGTCAACACCACACCGGTCATGCCGATCCGCTCGTTGAACGCCTTGGCGGTGGTCACCGCGTCCTGCCCGGTCATGGAATCCGCCACGAAAAGAATCTCGTCCGGCTCCACCACCTTCCTTATCCGGGCCAGCTCCTCCATCATCTCTTCATCTATATGCAGTCGCCCGGCGGTATCCACCAGCAAGACGTTGGCGCCGCCAGGGGCTTTCATCGCCTGTTGGGCGATCTTCACCGGGTCGGTCTCTCCGGCGCTGTCGTGCACCGGAACATCGATCTGCTCTCCCAACACCCGCAGCTGCTCTATGGCGGCGGGACGGTATACGTCGGTGGAGACCATCATCGGCCTGTATCCCTGCTTTGAAAGAAGCCGGGCAAGCTTGGCGCAGGAGGTGGTTTTGCCGCTTCCCTGGAGGCCAGTCATCAAAATAACCGTCATACCCCTGGGGGACATGGAAAGCTCGGCGGACTGGCCGCCCAAAGTCTCCACCAGAAGATCGTGCACGATCTTGACCAGTTGCTGGCCCGGATGCACCCCCTTGAGGGTCTCCATCCCCAGCGCCCTTTCCTTGGCCTGGGCGATGAAACTTTTGACCACACCGATATTGACATCCGCCTCCAGAAGGGCCATGCGCACGTCACGAAGCGACTCGGAGACATTCTCCTCGCTAAGCTTATGCAGCCCCTGCAGGCGGCGGGTTATGCCGCTGAATTTATCGGTCAGTCCTTCAAGCATTTTTTTTCTTAATTATATCAGGCGTGGTAAGTCGCCATATTCATGTCCAGAACGAACAAATTAGTCTACCAGTTTGGATGTTGGAAGTCCAATAATCTATGCCATCAATTGAAATTCGGGGATATAAAATAAAAACGCCAGGGCCTTTTGACAGGCCCCGGCGCGAAAGTCGCACTTTCCGCGGCTAATTATTCCGCGCTACGCTGTTCTATAACAATGGGTTGGCGTACAGCAACACAAGAACGATAACCAGTGTGTAGATGACCACGGACTCGATGAACGCCAGACCGATGAACAAGATGGTGAAGAACTTGCCATACAGCCCAGGATTACGGGCCATGGCGCCCACCACACCAGACACAGCCGAGCCCATGCCGATGCCGCCGCCGCCGGCCGCGATGCCAAGACCTATTACGCAGGCCAGGGCCACATAGCTGAAGAAACCGTCGTACCGGCTGTCACCCATACCGGCTTCGCCACCGCTGGCAAACGCCATGGGGGCGGCCAGTATAATTGCCCAGAACACTAACAGAGCGGCTGCCCTCTTTTTACCTTCCACTTTATTATCTCCTTCTTATAACCTGTCAAAGGCGCATTAAACGCAAATTTATCAAATACCTTCTAGTGCGCCTCCTCCAGCGCGCCAGATATGTATACCATCGTTAGAATGACGAAAACCACGGTCTGGATCAGCCCGAAGAATATCGTCAGAAGAATCATCGGCATTGGGACCACCAGCGGAATCAGAAACCCCAGCACCAGGATGACCAGCTCATCCCCCCGCACGTTGCCGAAAAGCCGCATGGACAAGGAAACCGGCCTGGCGACATGGGAGATCACCTCCACGGGGATCATCAGCGGAATCAGCCACCACACCGGACCGAGAAACTGCTTCAGATACGCCAGACCGTGCTTCTGGAACCCCACAAACTGATAGAGCAGGAACACAATCAGGGCCATGGCAAGGGTGGTGTTCAGGTTAGAAGTGGGGGCCACAGTGCCAGGGAGCACTCCGATCATGTTTGCGCAGAAGATGAACATCGCCAGCGTCCCGATGAGGGGGAAGTATTTGCGCCCCTCATGCCCCATCACGGAGTCGGAAAACTTGGCCAGCTCGTGGATGAAGACTTCCATGAAGTTCTGCAATCCCTCCGGGGCCATCTTATAGCCGCCGCGCAGGGCGAAAGCCAGGGCCACGAAACCGAGCATGATAACCCATGTATAAGTGACATGGGCATAGTGCTCCATCCCGGGAATCACCAAATAGTTAATAGGCTCTTTCATACCAATCCTTAATAGGTCTAACCATCATGAAATAAGTGGTGATGGCCACCAGCGGGATGGACAGACCAATCACCAGCGCCGGAAAACTCACCATACTCCTTGTGTGGAAGAACAATATCACCGCCCCGGTGGCGACCATGCGAAGGAAGAAAGAAAACAACACCAGCCCCCTCGCCGCGGCGGGATCCGCCATGGGGGAGATGAGCCGGGCGAGCCATCTTTCCAGCAGCGCCAGATTCACCAGCGCCAGGGCGCCGCCCAACGCCACGGAGAAGGCCACGGAGTAGCCCATCCACGCGTATGCGGGAACCACCGCCAGAAGATAAAGCGTCAAGGCCGCTTTTTTGATCTCCGGCTCCGGCCGTTGTTTATCAGTCATTCCCCTCAACACTCAGGAATCTTCCCCTTCCCTGTCCTCCGGATCATCACCGGAGCTTTTTATCTTTTTCATAAGCTCGTCGTCAATATCGGCGGCGCCGCTTTTCTGCACGATTCTGTATACGTTAAGAAATCCGGCCACTACCCCCAGCAGGATGAACAGCAGCATGAACCACGGCCTGGTCCCCAGCCATCGGTCGATCCACAACCCCATGCCGAACCCGATGATAACCGAGACGGCGATCTGCACACCAGCCGTAGTGAGGATGTATACGCCCTTGGCGGCGCCAACCACATCCTCAGGCTTTTTTTCTTCAGGCATTTTTGGCCATCAAGAGCGGTCCTAAACGCCCCTCATCACAGCCAATAGGCCCGCTGATTTCAAGCGTATAAAGGGCGAATAATATCAACAACAGGTCCGGCGCGTCAAGGCTTTTCTCAGGTTTTCAGGTTTGCCCGGCCCAATTTGCCAGCAGCGCAAGACAGGCTACACCTGCCGTTCAATAATATAATCCGCCAGGGAACGCAGAGCGTCCAGATGGGGCGAGGGGGAAAAACCCGCCAGGCTGGCTTTTGCGTCGTCACAATACTTCCTGGCGGTGGCAATGGAGCCTTCCATGGCGCCATATTTCTCCATGATGGAGATGGCCCGGGCCAGGTCCTCGGCGGTGGTATCCTCGCTTTCCATGCTTCTCTCGATGAAAGCCCTCTCCTCGGCGTTGGCGACGATGTATGCCCGGATCAGCGGCAGGGTCACCTTCCCCTCCTGGAAATCCGCCCCCACAGGCTTGCCCCATTGTTCCTCCACGGCGGTATAATCCAGCGCGTCATCCATAAGCTGAAACGCCATGCCTATATTCCTGCCAAAAACCCCCAGGGCGGCTATCCTCTCCTCATCCGCCTTCCCCAGGATCGCCCCGATCTCCAGACAGGCCTGGATCAGCGCTCCGGTTTTTCTGTATACGGTGTCCAGGTATATCTCTTCCGTGGTCCCTGCGTTGCAGGTATTAACCAGCTGCAGCACCTCTCCCTCGGCCAGATTGCGAGTGGCCCGGGCCACAGTCTCCACTATCCGCATATCCCCCCCGCCGGCCATAAGCTCCAGCGATTTGGCGAACAGGAAGTCACCCACGAGAACAGAAGCCTGGTTGCCATACCGCGCGTTGGCCGACTCCGCCCCCCGACGCAGGTTCGACCCATCCACCACGTCGTCGTGCAACAAGGTGGCGGCGTGCACATACTCCACCACCACCGACAAATCTATCTGCATATCCCCCGCGTAGCCGCACAACCGGGAGGAGATTATAAGAAGCAGGGGGCGAATCCGCTTGCCGCCGCTTCCCATAAGATAGCCGCTGATGTTGGGGATCAGGGCCACGTTGGAGTGGAAGTGGGCCCGGATCGCATCCTCCACCCGGGCCATATCCCCGGCGTAAGGCTCGACTATGGACTTGTAATCCACTCTTCCGGCCGAACCGGTTCCCGGATGTAATGATTTCGTCAAAGATCCTCCCCCAAACGGCCATACGCCGCAATGCCTTATAGAATTCACTATGAAATGAAGTGACTTCATTTAAAACCATAGTGTCAGCTAAAATCAACCTGTATTTCACCATACGTTGATGGCGAGCGCCACTTATGTAAAAATACAAACACCTGGCCCCATCGGCTCGGCGCCTG
The DNA here is from genome assembly GCA_029879765.1 of Nitrospinota bacterium. Classification (GTDB taxonomy): domain Bacteria; phylum Nitrospinota_A; class UBA7883; order UBA7883; family UBA7883; genus JAOUMU01. The sequence continues at coordinate 15,873 of JAOUPQ010000027.1, forward strand.
GCTTGCCGCCGGGAGACACTGTTTCAAGGATAATATGAAAGCTTCCACCACCCGGCCAGGGAACAAGATCGCCATCACATGGGGAGATCCATCCGGCATCGGCCCTGAGGTTATACTCAAGGCCTTTGCCCGCCTTCCCCTGGCCCTGAAAAAAAGGATCACCCTTTTCGGATGTCCGGACCATATGGCCACCCTGGCCAGAGAGCTCAAGACAACCGTAAAGATTATCGACGCAGACAAAGGGGAAAGCGGGGCGGACACCCTGGCCGTGGTCCACTCCTCCCCTTTCCCGTATATCGCGGCGAAAATGGGGAAAATAACCAAACCCTCCGGCCTCGCCGCCATGAGCGCCCTGGAAGCGGCCATCCCCCGAATCCAGGCCGGTGAGTTCGCCGCCATGGTCACCGCCCCCATCAGCAAGGAAGCTGTCAACCGGGCGGGATACAGGATCGCCGGGCATACGGAGTTTCTGGCCCGGCGTTGCGGAGGCGCCCCCGTGGCGATGATGCTGGCCAGCCGCAAGCTGAAGGTCGTGGTGGCCACCACCCATGTGGCGGTCAAGGATATTCCCCGCCTGCTCGACCAGGGGAAGCTGGGCCAGTTAATCCTGCTGGTGGCAAGGTCGGTGAAACAATATGGCCTCGCCTCCCCCAGAATCGCCGTTTGCGGCCTTAATCCCCACGCCTCTGATGGTGGACTGTTCGGCCAGGAAGAGGCGAGGATCATCGCCCCGGCCATCCGCGCCGCCCGTCGGGCGGGAGTGGAGGCCAGCGGCCCCCATCCGGCGGATACCATGTTCACCCCGCAAGCCAGGGAGAAATATGACGTGGCCATCGCCATGTATCACGACCAGGGATTGATCCCGGTCAAGGCGTTGAGTTTCGGGGAAACGGTTAATGTCACCCTGGGTCTGCCGTTCCTGCGGGTATCTGTGGATCATGGAACCGCCTTTGACATTGCGGGGAAGAACATGGCGGACGAGCGTCCCATGGTCCACGCCATCCGGACCGCGGCACGGATGCTGAAAGGGGGATTTTAAATGAAAGAGCACGGACAACGGCACAAGCTGGGGCAGCATTTTCTGGTGGATCGATTCATCGCCCAGCGTATCGCCGAAGCTTCCGGAGCGGCGCCGGGTGTCCCCATTGTGGAGATCGGCCCGGGCCGGGGAGCGCTGACCGGCCCCCTGCTGAACACCGGGGCCAACGTCATCGCCCTGGAACTGGACCAGGAGCTTTATGGCTATCTGAAGAAGATATATCAGGGACGGGAGCGATTCCGCCTGCTGAAGGCCAACGCGCTCAAGTTCGACTACACCACCCTCCCCTCCCCCTTCCATGTGGCCAGCAACCTGCCATACTCGGTGGCGGTCCCCATCATCAAGACCCTCATCGACCAGAAGCGACGGGTGGCCTCCATGACCCTGATGACCCAGGCGGAAGTGGCCCATCGGCTCACCGCCTCGGCGGGAGAACCAGGATATGGATCGCTTTCCATCTTCGTGGCATACCACTGCCAGACGGAGTTTCTGTTCGAAGTCCCGCCGAAAGCCTTCAAGCCCTGGCCTAAGGTGGATAGCGCGGTGATCCGGCTGGTCCCCAGGGAGGCGCCGCCGGTGCAGGTGGCGAACGAGGAGGCGTTCTTCAAGCTGGTGCACACTTCATTTGTACACAGGCGCAAGACGATCAAGAACAATCTTGCCAAGCTTTTCGACAGCCCGGAAGCGCTGTTGAAAGCGCTGGACGCCGCCGGAGTGGCCCCCACCGCCCGGGCGCAGGAGATCACCATAGAACAGTTCGCGGGGATATATGAGGGGTTATAGGATACTTGGTGGTAGATATGAAATTATTTGCATAAGCCCCTAAAGACATGCCACCGAAAGATACAGGCCAAATATTATTGCTGCCCCATGTCATAAAGGATTAAGATCAAATCAGCATAGGTTTCACCTGAACCATAACCCGAGCCGACGCATGTACACGAACCGATTCACCCAGGCCGCGAAGATAGAAACCCCGGTCATCTGCGGCGCCATGTATCCTTGCAGCAATCCGGAACTGGTGGCGGCGGTTTCCCAGGCGGGCGGTCTGGGAATAATCCAGCCGGTGTCCATGATATACGTCCACCGCCATGAGCTGCGGGCGGGGATAAGGCTCATCCGTTCCATCACCGACAAACCGATCGGGTTCAACGCGCTGGTGGAGAGCTCCTCCTCCAGATATGAGAAAAGGATGCGCCAGTGGGTTGATATCGCGCTGGAGGAGGGGATACGGTTCTTCGTCACAGCATTGGGGAACCCGAAATGGGTGGTGGAGAAGGCGCACTCCGCCGGGGGCATAGTCTATCACGATGTCACGGAGGGCAAATGGGCCAGAAAGGCGCTGGATAATGGAGTGGATGGCCTTATCTGTGTCAACAACCGCGCCGGGGGGCATGCGGGAACTCTCTCGGCGGAACAGTTATTCCAGGAGGTCGATCCTTTCCAGGTTCCGCTGATCTGCGCCGGGGGAATATCCACCGAAAAGGATTTTGTTGAAGCGCTGGATATGGGTTATTCAGGAGTCCAGATGGGCACCCGGTTTATCGCCACCGACGAGTGCAATTCCCACAGCGATTACAAAGAGGTTATCGTCAACGCCTCGGAAGAGGATATTGTCCTCACCGATAAAATCAGCGGAGTGCCGGTATCGATCATCCGCACCCCCTATGTCGATGCGCAAGGTATCCAGGCCGGACCGATAGCCAGGTATCTGCTGAAGGGGAGCGTGACCAAAAAGTGGATGAGGATGCTATACACCCTGCGGTCGTTTTTCCGACTAAAAAACGCCTCCCAGAAAGGGAAAGGATATCTTGAATATTTCCAGGCCGGAAAAAGCGTCGGGGGAATATCTTCGGTGGAGCCTGCCGGGAAAATCGTAAAAAGGTTCGCCACTGCGGCGGAT
>JAOUPQ010000180.1 GCA_029879765.1 Nitrospinota bacterium
CCTTCATCTGGAGCATCAGGTCCAGGATCTGGGCCTGGATGGTGACATCCAGGGCGGTGGTGGGCTCGTCGGCGATGAGCAACTGCGGGTCGCAGGAGAGCGCCATGGCGATCATGGCCCGTTGCCGCATCCCTCCGGATAGCTGGTGGGGATAATCATCCACCCGTTTTTCCGGCGAAGGGATCCCCACTTTCTCCAGGATCCCCACAGCCCGCTCCCTGGCCTCCCGGCGGCTCACATTCATATGGAGGGTAATCCCCTCTTCGATCTGGTCGCCGATGGTGAACACCGGGTTCAGCGCCGTCATCGGTTCCTGGAATATCATGGCGATCCTGTTTCCCCGAATCTGGCGCATTTTATCTTCCGACATGGGGACCAGATCCTCCCCATCGAAGATCATCTTCCCGCCTGCGATCCTGCCAGGTTTCTGGATCAGCTTGAGGATGGCCAGGGAGGTGACGGTCTTTCCGCAGCCGGACTCCCCCACCAGCCCCACCACGCTGCCGGGGCTTATGGAATAGGACACACCATCCACCGCGGGGGCCACCCCTTCGCGGGTGTGGAAGTGCACTTTCAGGTTTTCTATTTCAAGAAGTTCAGGCATGAGGAATTATGACTCGAATTCACCCGAAAGTCACGCAAAGCTGGCCGTCTCCCGGCCAGCTGCAAAATTGGAGGCGCGAATATCTGTTCAATTTCCGCCAGCCTGCCGGAGCATCTGGGAAATCTCGTGGTGACTTGCGGCTTTGGCCATATCCAGCGCCGTCATTCCCGCGCCGGATTTGGCGGTCACATCCGCTCCCGCGTCCAGCAGGATGCGCACGATCTCCGTTTTCCCGTTGTCCGCCGCCAGCATCAAGGCTGTGTAGCCAGGATTGCTTTTGGCGTTAACATCGGCCTTGGCGGCGATCAGCGCCTTCACCACATCCGCCATGCCCAGTTCGGCGGCGCGGATAATGGCAGTGGTTCCCGCCTTGTTGGCGTCTTCCACATTCGCCCCCTGGTTGATCATCCTGATCGCTTCTTGAGAGTTGTCGTTGTCGATGGCTTCCACCAGCCCCCCGGCCAACGCCAAGCTGGCGGTGATCGCCAGGACAAAAAGTGAAAGTGTGATTGTGATAATGTTTTTCATCTCATCCTCCCGTACCGGCGGGGGCGCCCAAGGCAGCCACGCCCCACTCTAATTTTAATATAAGCGCGACAGCCAGATACGTCAACCGGACTGATAAACATCACCCGAGGAGGGGCAAAAAAAGGAACCTTACCGGACCCCCCCCGCAGCCTTCAGCATCTGCACGACCTGCTGATTTTCGAAGCCTTCCGCCATGGCCAGCGCGGTCTTCCCCTCTTTGTTCCGGATATTAATCTTGGCGCCATATTTGAGCAAACTCCGGACGATCTCGTTATTTCGCCCCAGCGCGGAAAACATCAGGGCCGTAGTGCCCATTTTGTCCTGCAGGTCCAGCTTGGCGTGGGACTTTAGCAGAACCCGAACCACTTCCTCCCGCTCGGCGGCGCACGCTTTCATCAGGGCGGTTTGCCCCTGCTTGTCCATGGCGTTTATGTCCGATCCGTTTTTCAGCAGAAGCCGCACCATCGGCGCCATGCCGCGAAAAGAGGCGATGGTCAAGGCGGATTCATCTTTCAGGCTTCTGCCGTTGACCTTTGCGCCGCCCTTGATCAGCTCCTCGGCCCATTTGGTGTCTCCCCGGAACGCTGCGGTGTGCAGATCTTTGGAGGCCTTGCTCAGCTTGCGCCACTGCAGGTTCTCCATGTCTTCTCTCTGCTGCTTGGTGAGCCTGAGTTCCTCCGCCTGTTTTTCGGTTGCTTTGCCCATGGACTCGTCGTCCGCGGATTTTGAGGTGGTGGCGCCTGTGGAGGGCTGGGGCTTTGCCTCTGGTGTCGTCCCGGCGGTTTGGCAACCTGCGCCACCTGCCGCAACGATGAACAGCCCAAGAACCATCGACGGTATTATTTTCTTTATAACCATGACCTATCCCGGATAATTACTTTTCAAAAAAAACCTGATACATTTTCCGCATCAAACCAGCCACCTTCTGTACTTTATAACATCCGGGTCCAATATTCAACGATGGTGATAGATGAAGGAACGGAAGTGGGAAAAATGAAAAAAAGGGGCGCGGCGTGCCGGCCTATTCCATCCCCACCACATCGGGAATGTCTGCCTTGAGGGTCTCGATGAAGTCCAGCAGCCGCTGCATGTTCCCAGAGTCCACGTTGGTGAACATAAACGCCACCCGGATTATGGTCTTGTCCGGCAGGCTGTTGATATCCGGCTCCATGCGGCGAATCTCCGCCTTCATCTCCACCGGCTTTTGATTCACGTAAAAGGTGATATGGGCCGAATCGTATATGTTCACCGGGTTTTGCAGAAACTGGGAGGTTTTAACCATCATTCCACCGGTGGAAAGGTCGATCAGGGTTCCGGAGTATGACGCGGTCTTGCCGATGCTTATGACCACCTTGTTCCGCTCCTTGGCCTTGTATCGTACCGCCTGGCGCCTTTCCGATCCTTTCGTCACGGCCACCGCCATGATGGCCCGGGTCAGGTCCTCCGGCTTGAAAGGTTTCTCTATATATTCGGTAACCCCGGCCTTGAAAGCTTTCACCAGGAAAGTCTCGCTGGTGTCCTTGGTCATAAGGATGAACGGGATATACTGCCCTCTTTGCTTTGGGCGGATCTGTTTTAGCAGATCCTCCGCCGTGGAATCGGCAAATTCCCAAGAACTGACTATGATGTCCACCTTGGCCCCGGAATTTATCAGCCGGGCGGCGTCTGTGGCGGAATGGGCGGAGATGACCTGGTTGAAGCTCAGCTGATCCAGCAGGATGGAGGAAAGGATCTTCTCCATGGCGGGCGATTTGTCCACAACCATGGCGATCAGGTTCTCAAACATCCGGCGGCTCCTTGTTTAATCGTTACAATGATAAATGTTTTCCCCGCCAATATCAATCAATTGGAGCGTATAGGAATAAAAAGGGCCTTATCGCCGCAAAAGCGCCAGTTCCAAAATCCGGGTCACGATGATCTGTGGCCAGGTGGTGGACAGCCGTATACCCCAGGCCAACAGCGATTCATCCATAACCCGCCGCAGGGCGTAGATCGGCATGGCCCCGCTCTCCAGCGCCATCAATGCCCCCGTCAGCAGCCCGTCATCCACCATGGCGATTTTCTCCACCGGGGCTCCGCTGGCCCAGGAAGCCTGTTGCATGCCGTCGATATCCGGCTTGGGCCTGGCCACCAGATACACCACATCCTTTTGATGTTCCGAGTAATATTCCCGGCGTTGCTGGCGGCGGGAGTGGGTGTTGGAGAGGATGAACACCATGCCGGGGCCGAAAACTTCCACGCAGTTTTTGATAAGCTCCAGCCCCCCCTCGTCCGGCGCCACGCTCCGGTTGGGCCCCAGCACGCCATCATGGTCCAGCACGATAGCCTGGGCGCCGATGGCGGCCAGCCGCCTGGTTGTCAGCGACTCCACATACCATGGATTGCGGCGCAGATGGGAAAGCCCCCTGATCCTCCGCCGAGCCATGGCCAGCTTCTTTTTCCAGTCCATATTCGCAAATACCCTAGGGGCATTGTACATCATTGGAGGGGGAGGTATGGGATCCGCCAACCTGATACAATATCCCCACCAGAAAGGGAGGCGAATTTCATGAAACCGAAAGCGAAAAAAACAGCGCTATCCGGCGGGGCGGTCATCGGACCGAAGGGGATTCACAACAACGGCCTGATCCTAATCAGTGACGGCAAAATCGAATACGCCGGGGCTGCGCGCAAATATTCCCAAAGCGAATATGAAACCCTGGACATCACCGGCATGACCGCCTCCCCCGGCCTCATCGACGCCCACACCCACCTGGGGGTATACGCCGAAGGCTCCGGCGAGATGGGGGAGGACGGCAACGAGATGATCGACCCGGTGACCCCCCATGTGCGAGCCATCGATTCCATCGACCCGGAGGACCCAGCCTTTGCCGAGGCCCGGGCCGACGGTGTCACCTCCGTCATGATCACCCCCGGCTCCGGCAACGTCATCGGCGGCGCCGCATGCGTGGTGAAGACCCATGGCCGCACCGTGGAGCAGATGCTGATCGACCCGGATATAGGGCTGAAAATGGCCACGGGGGAGAATCCGAAAAGGGTTTACGGCGGCCAGAAAAAGGCCCCCATGACCCGCATGGGGATCGCCGCAGTGCTGCGCACCGCGCTGGTGGAGGCCACCAACTATCGCGACCGGAGGAAGAAAAAGAAAGGCGAGGCGCCCATGGACCTGCGGATGGAGGCGATGCTGGGGGTCCTGTCGGGAAAGAAGGCCGCCCGGATCCACGCCCACCGCGCCGATGACATCATGACCGCCATCCGCATCGCCGATGAGTTTGGGCTGAAGATCGTCATCGAGCATGGCACCGAGGCATACAAGATCGCCGACATTCTGGCGGCCAGAAATGTGCGGCTGAACCTGGGGCCCTCCACCACGGGGCGCTCCAAGGTGGAGCTCAAAGACCTGGTGCGCGACAACGCCGCCCGCTGCATAAAGGCGGGATGCACAGTGTCGCTCATCACGGACCATCCGGTGATCCCCATCCAGGAGCTGCGACAGGAGGCGATAAAGCTGGTGCGCGACCACGGCGCCGACCGGGACGAAGTGTTCCGGGCCATAACGTCAAATCCTGCGATGACCCTGGGGATCCTGCGCCGCGCAGGATCGCTGGAACGGGGGAAGGACGCCGATGTGGCGGTGTATTCCGCCCACCCGCTGGACCCGGCGGCGGTGTGCCATATGTCGATGATCGGCGGGGAAGTGGTTTACCGCAGAGGCTGAACAGAGGGAGCATAACCGGGGCAAGGAACGGCGGCCCCGCGCTACTTTTCTTTTTCAGCGTCCTTTGTCTTCTTCACGATGCCATAATCGCCGGTGTCGATCTCGTGGATCGGTTTGATATGCTCCGCCTGGGCGTCCTGCAGCATCAGCACCCGGGACATGCAGAAGGCCGACAGCGATATGATCAGCGTCCAGCTGAATATGAACATGACCCATCCTGCGACTGTCATCTGCGCGCCTCCCTTTTTCTCCAGGCGATCTCCACCAGCGCTATGAGCGACAGCATGAACAGCCCCATCCCCGCCATGGCCCCGATGGCGTATGCCCGGTCGTCCCCGGAAAACATTTTCACCAGGAACAACCCGTTGTAGGTTTCATCGTCCGGCGCCAGGAAGATCATCAGGATGTTCTGGTATATCCAGGAGCCGAGAATTATCAGAAGAAACGACGGAGTGACGTATTTGATGATGAACTTCATGAACCTCGGCACGTGCAAATCCGCGCCATGCATCATCTGCTCATATCCCTTGTCCACCCCGTATATCCACGCGAAGAGGATCACCTCCCCGGTGGCGAAAACCACGATCAGCACGGTCCCCGCCCAGAAGTCGAGCATGTCCAGCACTCCGTTGGCCAGAAAGAATATGGCCGGCTGGCACGCGATGAACGACACCACGCCCAGGATCCCCACCGACTGATGCCGGTTGAGATTGAACTCGTCCTCCAGGAAAGCGATGGCGGGCTGGAGCATCGACACGCTGGAGGTGACTCCCGCCAGAAACAGCAGAAAAAACCACATGAAACCGAACAGGGCGGTGAAGGCCATCTGGTCGAACACATACGGCATGGTGACGAACACCAGGTTAAATCCCCCGCTTTTGGCCACCTCCTCGGCGCCGGGGCCACCGAAAAATATGAACGCCGCCGGAATGGCGATGGACCCGCCGATCACCACCTCCACAAATTCGTTGATGGAGATGGCCGTCAGCCCGGAGAGTGCCACGTCGTCATCCTGCCGCAGGTAGCTGGCATAGGTGATGATCAGCCCCAATCCCACGGAGGTGGTAAAAAATATCTGTCCCGCCGCCGCCAGCCACACCTTGGAGTCGGTCAGCGCGGAAAAGTCCGGATTCCAGAAAAATCCGAATCCGTTGACCATGCTCCAGTCCGGATGGTCCGGGTTCGGCGCCCCCAGGGTCAGCACACGAACCATGATGACAACCCCCAGCAGAACCAGCACCGGCATGGCTATTTTCGATATCCACTCGATCCCCCGGGCCACGCCGAAGTATATGACGAAGAAGTTAAGGAAAAAGACGATGACAAAGAAGACGTACCCCGAGCCCAC
>JAOUPQ010000181.1 GCA_029879765.1 Nitrospinota bacterium
GTTCCTAATGGCCGCTGTCATGATCACAACCGCCGGAGAGGCGATGGGAGAGGAAAAGAAGTCCGGCGCTGGAAAGCAAGGCCAAGAGGAATCCTTTGAAAAGTCGAAAAAAGCGCAGCAGGAAGATTCACAATATTTAATTTACCCAAATTTCAAAGGAAAATCAAAGTCGGGCATTGTACCTGGCCAAACTGAAAAGTATACTGGGAAAATGCCGGATCCTGCCACATTCTGGTATAACAAGTGGAATATAATGGAGGATATGAAATTATTTACACCTCATAACACTTTCCGTGTTAAACAACCTTCAAAACAAGAATTAAAAGAAGGGAGAACTTTATTTAGGTCCGAAAGAGAGGACTATATGCTTAAGAAGCTTCTGGATGTAAAGATACTTAAATGGACTTACGCGGGAATTCGAGATATTGATGGTAAGAAAATGGGCCTTTGGCTAATGGCCATTGAAATCCCGGGAAGCAGTTATAATATGATTTCAGTCACCGATTTGAACCTATCGGGAAATTCATTTATTCTGTTTCTTGGAGACAGTAACGATGTTGGGGGTAGGATCGGCGCTATTAACGTAATCACACTGCGTGACGCTTCTCGAAAACGTTTGATGAGCAGATGCAATGGAAGCGCTATTTACACATTCTTCTATACCGAGGATATCAACGCTGATCCAAATATCACCCCTCCTTTTGCAATCAAAGAGATATTATTTCCGTGGGAATTAAGAAGTGATAACTTAAATGCGATAGTCACTAATTGCGTTTACAATCGGCCTCCCGGTTGGTCCGGTTATGCCGCTTCCATATTACCTCCTTCTTCGTTCTCGTTGACGTATTTTTCATAGAGCTCAAGGCCATCGGTGAAAGTCTTCATCGGAGTCCGGCCCTGGCAATATCTGCCCTGGTTCGTGCGCTCGGTGTAGACCTTCTTCCGGAAGGCGACCGCGTAAAACTCATCCTTGATGGTCTGGTTCAGTCTCTCAGTGCAACCGTTGGTCGCGGATGCCTGGCCTTGGTCCGGCTGTGATCGATGTCGTTGAGGTAGAGGAAAAGCTGGTAGGCATGGTTCTCGCGTAAGCCGCAGTACTCGGTGCCGCGATCGGTGAGGACCCGTAGCAGCCGCACACCTTGAGAATCGAAGAAAGGCAGAACCTTGTCATTCAGAAAGTCGGCGGCGGTGACGGCCGTCTTCTCTGTGTACAGCTTGGCGAATCCTGTGTTGGAAAAAGTGTCGATGCCGGTCTGTTGATAGATCTTGCCGATCCCCTTGACCCAGCCAACGTAATACGTGTCCTGGCCAAGCAGAAAGCCGGGATGATGCGATTCGATCTGGCCGTGCGCTTCCTTTTCTTCCTTGGCTTGCTCCAGCGCCTGTACCTGGTTCTCCGTAAGGATATTGCCCTGCTCGGCAGACCATTTCTCCAGCCGTTTGAGGCGAAGGTTTCTGACCTCCAGCCCATGCCGGAGCCAGATGCTGCGGACTCCGCCGGGGCTCAGAATGATCCCTTCTTTCTTGAGTTCGTTAGAGACACGTTGCTGGCCGTGGGCCGGATATTCCAGGCAATAGTCGAGAAGGCGCTGTTCGATCTGCGGCGCCACCCGGTTGCGGACACGCGGATTTGTCCTGGCCTTTTCGAGCAGGCCTTCGATACCTTCCTCTTCCAGGGCCGTCTTAATGTCGTAATAATGCTGTCGGCTTACGCCAAGCTTTCGGCAGGCTGAGCTGATATTGCCAAGCTGTTCGGCCAGCTGCACGATGTTCAGCTTGCGGTTGATGATATACTGCTGTCGAATCACGCGTGCCCCGCAGGGGTATGGTTTTTCTCCTTTGGTTAAAGTTATCGTTCAAAATCATTTTAACCGGGAGGCCATACCCTAAAGGGCACACGGTGACTCATCTTACCCAAAGATGAGTCACTTCCTGTAAACGCTTTTAGTGACTAGGGCAGGTAGTGGGGGCGCACGCCCCTACAATTCCACAGGCGATAGTCCGGCGGAGATTATCAACCGGGCTTCCGTGTAGTTTATTTGCAGTCCGTCCGCAAGCTCTCGGATAAACAGCTTTTCCTCGGCGCTGATATCATCATCCGCTTTCAACGTTAATATCGCCAAGGTGAACAAAACTATCCTGTCCCTGTGCTGTTCCACTCCAGAGACAATATCTGCGATAAACTGGGGGTTAGATTTCTCATTGTTCAGGAAAGCCTTTTCGTCCATGGTCAGCCTTTCGGCCACTCTCTGAATAAAATCATCTTCATCCGGGTGGACCAGGCCATCCGCCATAGCCGCCGAGATCATTACCCTGATTGCTTTTAACTTTATTTCATCATCCAGAATATGGACAGTCTCTTTTATATGAGATTTGGAGGCGAAATCCAATGTATTCCTGGCGGCAGGTCGAAGAGTAATGGTATCACTGTCCGTCAATCCGCCAGGTGGAAACGCGGCTAGAAGGTCTGCAGTCAGGTTTTTTTTTGTAGAGGTCAGCTTTGAAATTATTTTGTAGCCTATTGCAAGATCAGCAATGCTACATATCATTTGGAACAGGATCTCGCCCAGTCCGACCATGTTTTTGAACTCTCAATAGTGAATTAGAGAATATATACAAGAGTATAACAGGGTTGTCAAAGGGGATGCGCAGGAAAAGATTCCGGGCCCGCCTCTATTGCATGGCTGGAGAATCAACATCCCCGCCGCTCAAAAAAAAGCCCCTCCCGTTGCGGGAGGGGCGGACATACGAATATCGGCGAAAATGAACCGCGGTTTGAAGTCTATCCGATTACCTTTTGTAATTTCAGGTAGTGGATTATCACTTCGGCCATGGTGTCGGTGTTGATGTGGGCGTTGTTGAGCACCATGGTGTACAGGGCGCGGTCGCGGGAGTCATAGCCTGTAAAGTCGGCCATGAACTTGTCGCGAGTGTCCTGGTTCTCTTCCATTTTCCGCTCCGCTTCCTCGCGAGTGAGCTTGAACACCCGTTCCACACGGCGAAGTTTCCACACTTCCGGCGCTGTGATCCGGATATGGACGCCGTAGAACTTGTCCGGGTCCAGCTGGTGGGTGATCACCTGGGCTCCGGCGCCCAGGATGACGCAGTTGCCCTTGTCGGCCATGTTGAGGATGAAGTTTTTCATCTTCCGGAACACGTGGGACGAATGGGACTCCAGGTATGTGGGCACCAGGGCGTCCGTGAACCAGTCCTTGAAAGACCACCGGTGCTCGGATATCTGGTGGACCATTTCCTGGTCCATCTCATCATCCGCCACGATCTGTTCGATCATCTTTCGGGTGAACAGGTTCCATTTGCCCGGCGATTCCTTCTCCAGCCGTTCCATGACCTTCTGCGCCAGTTCCCATCCTTCGCATCCGTAGTCCCGGGAAATGGTGACGAAAAAGGTTTTTTTCTTTGCGCCGGAATCCTGCTCTTTTTTCCGTTTTGCGATCCAGTCGCGGAAAAATTTCAGGTCTATAACTTGTTCCGGGAAATGAGCTCCCTTCATATGCCGCTGGCCCTCAACTAAATTTCAAATGGTTTATGGCTAACCCCCGCTCCCCCACGGTGGTTTATATATTAAAGATACATTATTTGGGGAGCGATGGTAAACAAAGAAGGGAATTATATTCAAAAATGATGAAGTTTTCCATCGTATTGAGCGATAGGATCAAAAAAACCCCGGCCGGGAGGAGGGTCCGGCCGGGGGGTGAATGGATCAGGAAGGAGGGGTCAGGTCACTTTTTGGCTAGCTTGATATGGGATTTCCCGGTTCCCTTATGCAGCTCCTTGTCCGTGATGATGTCATCCCATCCGGCCATGGCCAGGGTCTGCGGGCTTCGATTGCCGGTGATGGTGTTTATCGTCAGGGGGGCGCCCATTTGTTTGACGAAGGAGTAGCGGACATTGGCGAAATACCCGTCATACGGCTCGGCCAGGAAACGCTCCCATGAAGCCTTGACCGGGGCGAAATCCCAATCGGCTTTCTGAATTGAAAATGCCCTTTGGAAAGACTGCTCCACCTGATCCTGGGCGAAGGCGAAGCCAGAAGAAAGGATAAGGGCCAAGGCTATGATGGACGTTGTGTTGTGGATTAAATTTTTCATTTTTAATCTCCTTAATCTGACAAAAAATTCATATTTAAAATTTGTGGCCTTTTGCGCCATTACCCATATCTCTTTACAAGTTGGGCGCCATTATCGCTTTGCGCATAGAGATCAATGCCTAAGAGCAGGTGGAGATTCTGTGGCGCCAAAGATGCGCAGCATCGTAGGACACTATGTGTCCGCAGACAGGTCACATGGCTTTTCAAAGCTGGATATACGATAAAGACGCAAAGAAGACCAGAAGGATGGATCTGGGTTCCATTGCGGATTTTCTGGATCAAAACCTGGAGAATGATGGAAACAAGGGGTATGTGTATAACGATATTTTCAAGCCAGGAGAATCAGACGGGAATTAATCACTCGGTAAAATCAGCGGAGCGTGTTTGGCTCTTCATTATTTCTTCCAGTCAGATAGATCCCTGCCAGTGATTCTTTCCAGTTTTTCCACCTGGCCGCTGAACACCTCCACAAGCTCACGACGGAATTCTTCAGGAATAGGGGTGTTACTCTGTTTTTTGACTATCATTCCCTTTATCAAGGCAAAAAAAGAAGCTGGCAATATGTTTTTAATTCTGGCGACCACCAAAGGGTATGATTGCTCGAAATAACTGAACACCCGCCCCAGGGACTCGTTTTTCCAATTCTTTCTCTCGTTGGACAGGGGAAAATCCGTACGACCATCATAGGGCAGGTCCAGGAATTCCAAAGACCGCTTGTACACTCCCGGCATGTCTTTTTTCATGTCATCGAAAAGGATATAGATAATCTGTTCCCTGGGGAAGATAGACTCCAGGATTTCTATCTGGTCGCCCAGCATGCCATGTTTACGGTATCGCAAAGTATCCGGATCCAGGCATCCTGGTGGAATCGCCTCGCCCATCTCCCGCGTCTCCTGAAGATTCCACGCCGTCTGGAAATCAGCAGCGTCTTCAAAGAAGTTGTATCGCAAGGTATAAAAACGGGAAAGGAGCATGTCCACAGGGTTGCGCAGCAGGATCATGATGCGAGCTTCTGGATTATAATCTTTAATGCGTCGCAAGGCCTCCGGGAAGTAAAGATACATGGCTGTCGCCTCGCCTACAATCGACTTGGAAGGAGGAGCGCTCTTGAAGAGACTGATATATTCCGACTCCGATATCACCATCCCGCGGATGTGTATCAATCCTCTGGCGAAGAAATGTGGCTCCTTTACAGGGCACATGAAAATATCAGGATGATCTTTCATGTAGTTGTACATGGATGTGGTGCCGCATTTTGGAGCGCCAGCAATGAAAAAATTGACTAAGGGCATGATGGAAAATCAATATACACAGAGATTAGTGTCAAAGCAACCTGACAAAACGCACTATAGTTGCGTTCGTCCAAAATAAGCAACCAGTATAGCATCCCAATCGTGTCTTGCGCCACTTCGTAAAATCCATGATAGACAGACGGAGCCCTTGGAGCGATAATCGTTATGCCGTGCTGTGTATTTGGAAAAACACTTTACCACGAGCTTTTGTATGTATAGAAGATAAAGCGGGAAAACATTGGTCATCCGTTCTGTTCTTTTCATTTGAAATTTAGATATGTACGAACAAAGAATTGAGCACTCACCAAGGCCGACCAATCCGTCAGAGGATCCCACTGCCACTGCACGAGTGGATCCGTTCTTCATCAGCACATGGAAGAAGAACCGGGCGATCTATATTTTGCTCATATCCCTTTCCCTGTTAAATCTGTATTTTTTCAGGATGAAAGGGCAGGTTAACCTTCCAATTACATTATTCTATTTTTCTCTGCTGGTTCTATCTCCGGTGTTGCTGTTACGGATATATAGCAAAACAGGGATAAGGTACTTATATCCCTTTTTGTTGACGATGATGATTGCGGTCAATTATTTCGCCAGCCTGGGGATGGTGCGCTCTACAACGATCATATACTCCCTGATGTTTATATTTTATTTCTTCATTGCCCTGAACATGCTCAGATTCATGACTCCCAGGGATTTTAATATAATCTCCCGGGTGGTTATATATCTATATCTGGTGAATGTGATCGTTACCCTCATCCATCTGTATCTTGGAGTAAAC
>JAOUPQ010000182.1 GCA_029879765.1 Nitrospinota bacterium
CGTCTGTTCCCTGTCCTGCTTTTCCAGATTTCTCGCAACGGTGAAACCCTGACCATGTGGGGGTAATTCTTGTTATGCAAAATATCGCAGTCTCCAGGCCTCTCGTGGTCTCCACCTTTAATACGCCCCCCTTGCTAAGAGCCGTGTCCCAGTCGCGCCCATTCAATAGCCCGGCTCCGTCATTTCCAAGCACATACACATAATTTACCGGTAGTGATATTTTTCTAGGCGTTTTGCCGTATTGTGTTATTATTATGGCGTCTGGTAAACTGTCCTGCGCGCGACAGATACAACGTGCTTTAAAATCCGCAGGACAAACTATTGGCTGCCACTTTTCGCAAAAAAGGGAACATGAAGAACAATATCATCATAGCAATTTGCCTTCTCTTTCTTTCATCCTGCGCTTCCAAGGGCGCCAGCTCCGTCAACGATCTGGCAGAGGAAATATTATATGAAGAGATTATATATGGGATGTCCAAAGTGGAGTGTGAATCCATGGGAGGCAGGTCGGTGGCGGCCAAGGGCTGTGAAATGCCGACAAAGACCGGGAAAACGACACCGGATACTCCAATAAATGGACAGGATGTGGCTGCGCAGCCAGGCGATGACAAGACGGTAAAGTCCACAGATGGTCCAACCTCACCGACAATTCCTGACCGGAAATCTGAAACCGATGACTCTGGCGCTTCTCCCCCCTCCTCCTCCTTTCCCGCAACATACAGCCAGGGTGGGTTCTACACTTTTCCGAAGGTTGATGGCCCGATGTACAAGGGATCGGTCTCCTTCACCTTGGAGGGACTCAATGGTTCCGCGTTTCCCATAAACTCGGACGGATTCTTGTTCATGCTCATGGGAAAAACCCCGAGTGGAACAGATGCGAATCTGCAATTCCACATTACCAACAGTGGCGGGCATGACGCCCAGGTGCGGCTGATATCCCAGAGGTTCGGGGATAATAGTTGCCATAAAACCAACCAGTCCCATTGCGAATCCGCCGACGGTATCATGGGAATGAACCTGACGCCATCAAAGATTTATTCGGTCGTGGTCTCCTGGGACGAGCGCAACGCCACCATGACCATGGCCACAGAGGGAGAACCTACCCTGATATGGAGCGGTCAGGGAGAAGTCAAAACCTGGGGCGCATACAACTCCGTGGAATGGATCCGGGTTGGCAACGCTGTTTTTCCAGGCAAATCCGGTCAATCCACGTCATTGACAGTTCTCTCGGCCACCGACCAGAACGAATAGATCAGGTGATTTAGCCGGAACGTCTGCCCATATGCAGGCCCCATTACGCCACCCAGGTGGCTGAAGGACAGATAATCTATTTGGTCAGGTTACAAGTCGGCCAAACGCCGCAGGATGGCGCGCTCTGTCATGGGCCCCCATATTCCGTCCATATGCAGCCCAGCGTCTTTCTGGAACGCGATCAGGGCTGATCTTGATATCGGACCCCACTTCCCATCCACTTTATTTTTGTAGTAGCCCAATTGCAGGAGGGCCTTTTGCCTTTGGCGAGCGCCGGGGAACCTGGTTTTCTTTTTTACTCCAGCGCGGGTGGCCTCGATCACCGCGCCCAATGTGGCGCCGGGGCAGGCGGGCTTGCCGAAATGATAATGACCATACAAGGCGTCCGCGTCCCACTTCCATTCGTCGCGACATACCCCCCACAACGCCATGCCTGCGGCTATCTGGTTGTGGGTGGGCTCTCCGGCTGTGGAGTCTGTCACGCCGGGCCCATTGAAGAACCCCTCGAACATGACAGAAATAAATTCTGCGTTCTCGTCTCCCGGCCTGTTCGCATATCCCTGGGACCACGGTTTTTTCTCCAGATCGTTGCACAGGACGATTTGCCCGTCGCGGCGAATGGCGAAAGTGTATGAGATGCTTTCCACCCCACCCTCGCGCAGGTGGGATTTATCGCTGGTGTGATATCGCGCCACCGCTTCCACAGACCCCCACCCCAATTCCTGATGCCAGCACATACCGATGATTTTATTCGGATCCCGCTTCTTCCACTTTGCCACCTTGGTGTTGACCGCCAGGGCGCCACGACCATCGAACAAAGCGCCAGGAATGGTATTGTTGATACTTTCGATCAATTTGTCAGAATTCATATAGCAATCCCTTCGTCAATAATATACATATCTGTATACCACCAGCACTATATACATTGCTACTATATTATTTCATCGGAACTCGCGCCACAGAGACCGAGAAGAGAGAGGCGGTTTTGTTTCCTGATGTTGAGCGGTCTTTTCTTTTTAAATTTGGCGCAGGATTCTGACACTTCCCATCTGTCCGCAAACGGGATATTCAATTCATTAGGTTGGCGTGGCAGGTATCCGCGATGCTGCGCGCGGCGTCATGCGGACGGGAGAACGACATGTTGGAAAAGGACGCGGCAATTTGCGTCAAGATTTGTATATGGCCACATTCGCGGCTATGCAAAGCTGTACGGTATCAATTTCTATCTGGCCTGCTTCATCAGCCAAGCCTAGGCTCCAGAATTGAAATAATCCTCCAGTATCTTCCCGTGATCGAACATCAGCGCCGGGATATCTTCACGCTTGTATAGCCCTGCTCTCTTGGCGTCGTCTCCCGCTTTCGGGTTCCCATAGGATGTGGCGATGAACACCACCGACACACTGTGCTGGCGAGGGTCGCGGGAAGGATCGGAGTAGGCGCCCAGTTGTCGGATCAGGGTCACGTCCAGCCCCGTCTCCTCTTTTGCCTCGCGGATGGCGGCGGCCTCCAGGCTCTCCCCATAATCGACAAATCCCCCCGGCAGCGCCCAGCCCAGCGGCTCCTGGGAGCGTTCGATCAGGACGATCCGCTCCCCCACTTCTATTATGATATCCACGGTGAGCTTCGGGTTGACCCAGTCTTCCACCACGGCGCCGCACTTTGGGCAGTGGGTGGATTTCTTCACAACGCTTCCTTCAGCGCCGCCAGGAACATGGAGTTCTCGTGTGGGTCTCCCACCGTCACCCGGAAACAATCCCCCACTCTGGGGTTGCCAGCGAACCACCTCACGCGAACACCATGCTCCAGCAGGGCATTGAACACCCGCTCGGCGGCCCCATCCTCCACCCGCATCAGGATGAAGTTGGCCTCCGATGGCCAGGCGTGGATTCCCGAGATTTCATTTAGAGCGGCGAACAGTTTATCCCGCTCTTGGCGAACCTTGGTGAACAGGGGGATAAACTGATCCCAGTTGCGCAACGCCTCGGCGGCGGCGGCCTGGGTCATGGAGTTTATGTTGTAGGGGAGCCGCACCTTGTTCACGTTTTCGATCACAGCCTTGTCCGCCAGGATATAGCCAAGCCGCAGCGCCGCCAGACCAATCTTGGACAGGGTCCTCATGATAATTACATTGGGTCGGCTCTTGTATAAAAGCCCATAGGATCCTCCGGCGGAGAAATCGATATACGCCTCGTCCACCACCACCGCGCCAGGAGCCGCCTCGGCCACCGCCTCGATGGCTTCCACAGGATACCTCCGCCCGGTGGGATTGTTTGGTGTGGCCAGGAATATCAACCGCGGGTTTTGCTCCTTTATCATGCGCAGTGTCGCTTCCAGATCCAGCTCCCAGTTTTCGGCCAGGGGGACTGTCACCGGCTCCATGTTCAGGCTTTTTGCGATGGTCTCGTACATGACGAATGTGGGAGTGGGGACCAGTATCCGCTCCCCCGGCTCCATCATCGCCAGGATCAGGCAGAAGATCAGCTCGTCCGACCCGTTGCCCAGCAGAACCTCTTCCGGCGCCGCTCCATCCTTATGCGCGATGGCGGCGCGCAGGGCCATGGCCTCCATGTCCGGATAGCGGTTCATGGGAGTGCCCGCCATCACCACGAGCATCCGTTCCAATATCTTGCGCGGCGGGGTGAAAGGGGATTCGTTGGCGTCCAGGATCACCGGCGCCGGAGAGTGGTCGATGGAGTACGCTTTTATGTCGCGGATCTTCGGTCGGATCAGGGACAGCGGATCGACAGACTTGGTTTCTTCTTTGCTCATCGGTTTAATGTAGCAGAAGCGGGCCTACTTTTTCAGCCTGATTTCCACCGCCCGCGCATGGGCGTCCAATCCTTCCTCCCGGGCCACCGCCATCACTCCATCAGCCAGCTTCTCAAATCCCGCTTTGGTGAAATTCAGATAACTGGTGCGCTTGATGAAGTCATACACGCCCAGCGGGGAATAGAACCTGGCCGTGCCGCCGGTGGGGAGCACATGGTTGGGCCCGGCGGAATAGTCCCCCAGCGCCTCCGGTGTCCAAGGGCCGACAAAGATCGCCCCGGCGTTTTCTATCTTCTTTACGATGCCCTCAGGCTTTCTTGTTATTATCTCCAGGTGCTCCGGGCCGAACCGGTTGGCGATCCGGGTCGCGAGGTCCATATCCTCCACCACAAAAGCGAAGCAGTTGCGCCTGAGGCAAGCCTTCACGATATCCTGGCGGTCCAGCAGGGCCGTCTGCCTTTTCAGCTCCACCGCCACAGCTTCGGCCAGCGCATGGGAAGTGGTCACCAATATGGGGTAAGCGTTTTCGTCATGCTCCGCCTGGGATAAAAGATCCGCCGCCACCACTTCCGGGCGGGCGGAATCGTCGGCTATAACCAGTATCTCGCTGGGGCCGGCCACCATGTCGATGGCCACCTTGCCGAAGACCTGGCGCTTGGCCTCCGCCACATATGCGTTCCCAGGCCCCACTATCTTGTGCACCGGGGCGATGGAACCGGTTCCATACGCCAGCGCCGCAATGGCCTGGGCGCCCCCCACCCGGTATATCTCGTCCACTCCGGCGATCCGGGCCGCGGCGATGGTGTGCGGATTCATCTCGCCGCCAGGGGCCGGGCTGACCATGACAATGCGTTTCACCCCGGCGATGCGGGCGGGGATGGCGTTCATCAGGGCAGAGCTGGGATATGAGGCCTTGCCACCGGGGACATATATCCCCACCGCCTCAATGGGCCGGATGATCTGGCCCAGCTTGGCCCCAGGTTCACTGGCGGACCATGACCGCTCCACCTGGCGCATATGGAACTTTCTGATTCTTTTGGCGCTGGCCTTTAATGCATATACAACTTCAGGATTGCATAGTCGCTCCATGTCGCTGATTTCCGCATCGGAAAGCCGAATATTTTTGGCGGCTGGAGCTATCCTGTCAAATTTCTTTGTATATGCAAGCAGAGCTTTGTCCCCT
Organism: Nitrospinota bacterium; assembly: GCA_029879765.1. Classification (GTDB taxonomy): domain Bacteria; phylum Nitrospinota_A; class UBA7883; order UBA7883; family UBA7883; genus JAOUMU01. The sequence continues at coordinate 5,204 of JAOUPQ010000182.1, forward strand.
CGTTTGCGAACATCGGCGATGATCTTCCCCACCACTTCGGTGGTGGCTCCGGCGGAAGTCTCCCCCATCCGGCCATCCAGCGCCGAAAGCGTTCTTTCGAAATTGCACTCCCCAGACCTGATAATCCTCATCGCTCCCCCACCATGGCAATATCCGCGTTGAATTCCAGCGCTCCCCCCACCGGCAAGTCCACATCCTTCAGAATGACGATGCAAGAACCCTGGTAGGTTCGCTCGAAGCCGGACTCTGATTGGGATACAGTCTCCACCGGGTAGCGCCATGCGTCGAAATGCGTTCGCGAGTTTATCCGGACGGAGAAACCAGCCCAGTCGTCCCGCATCCCGACCCATACGGCCCCGGTATCGGCAAGTGTCTCCTTCAGCCGTGGTTTTTGGATGGCGGCCCCGCCGATCCAATATCGATCGTCAGCGTCGGCGGCCAGCATGGTCATGTTGAACTCCACGGCGAATTTGAATTTCACCCGGGCATGGCTTTTGTTTTCGATCCTGTATTCAGCCTGGAGCGCGGCCTCATTTTGATTCATGCCGAAGGTCTTGGAAATCAGCAGGGGCCTGGCTTCCCCTTCGTCATTAAAAATACCCTTCCGCTCCAGCCGGACTCCGATTATCCCCTCCCCCTCGCTCATTTCCTGCAAGATCCACGGTTTGTCGATAAAATCTCCCAGCTGCTGATAATCACCCCTGCGATAAGCGTCCATGGAGGTGTCGGCGCGCAGGAGCGAATCCTGATAATTCGCCCGAGGGTATCGGTCGTATATCAGGTGGTGGATCAATCCTTCCTCCTTGAACCGGACAATGTCGTGGATACTGGCCGGCTGGCCAGACTCGCCCACCGGCTCCGATGCAGCGCGGATGATCTTGTCGTGGTATGCCTCCTTGCGTCGGGTGAACGTGTTGGTGAGGCAGAAGGCGGCGGGACGATAGTCGAGCATGAATACGGCGCCTCC
>JAOUPQ010000183.1 GCA_029879765.1 Nitrospinota bacterium
CCATCATACGGCCGGCCACAAAATGCCCGAATTCATGAATGGCCACAAGAAAGCCCACCAGCAATAAAGCGCCTATATAGATCATCCTGATTCTCCATCTTTAAAGGGCTGAAAACCATATCCTTTGTACAAGGGTACAATCGTTTATTGGCCATGGCAACATTAAAGGAGCGGTTTTATGACAAGGGGGAACAACCAAGACAGCTCTATGACAGAACAAAGATAAAGCGCCAATAGCATAAGGGTAATGACCTATTGGGCCAAATCAGGGGTGGACATGTTTGAGAAAGGATGGGGAAGGATGAATTGCTCGAGAGCAATGATTTATTTTGGAAACTGGAGTGAAAAAAAATGGGCGAGTTGAGTATGTCAACTGGGATCTTTGTGTGTAAATTAAATTGTAACAAAGGTTTTATATGAATTCTATAGTGAAAGGTAACGAAATAATGCAATGCCAGTGTTGAATGAAGGCATGGGGGCAAGATATGAAGCAATAATGTAAATTGATTCAACTGGTGAGCAACGTATTGTCTTACAATGAATTAAGCTTGAATTATTTATTCGAACCTGCTATATTATGCAATATGAAGTTTTGTAGATCCTGTTTGAGGATTTAAAAGAGGTTTAAGTATGGTGTTTAGATTTGGTTCAGACTGCAAGGTGCTGTTTGGATTTTGCCATACAGTTTGTCTGCCAATCCTGGGCAGCGAATAAAATGCTGGCCTGGTATTATTTGGGAGAGTGTTAATGAAAAGAGCGGTTTTGGTTTTGGCATTTGTTCTTGCCACGTCTGCCCCTGCCAAGGCGGATATCCAGTCCGATCTGGCTGCTGGAGTAGATATGGAGACAGTTCTGTTGAACGCTGTGTCGTCCGGGAAAAGCATCGTTGACGCTTTGGCCGAGGTATTGAAGGCTACTGAAGGCAGGGACGCGGAGATAATTTCTTCGGCGATTCGTTTATTTCCGGACATGGCGGTGGAAATCGTCATTGCTGCTTTAAACGCCGGGGTGGATGTGGAGCTTGTTGTTTCCACAGCTGTGTTGACCGCGCCGGACAAGGTGGCTGAAATTGTGGCGGCGGCGGTGAATCTGCTTCCGGAGCAAAGGGATGTGATAGTGAAAGCGGCCATCGGCTCTGGTGGTGACCAGGATGTGGTGGTAAGGGCGGCTTTGGCGGCTATTTGGAGAGCGAATTCCCTTGGCGGGCTATTCCCGGTTGTCGACGGAGGGCAGGGAAAGGGCGGCATGCCTATATATAACGGCAGCCCTTCCTGATCGAAAACAGGGATTTCCATTTAAATTATTTACAGCTTTCTTTATATTATCGATAAGGTTTGACGGAAAGTATCCCGTCTTTCGATAAAGCTTTGTGTATACCGTTAAAAGCCTGGCCTAGCCAGTTTTGGTTTAAAGAAAATATGGGAATGCGAGCATACTACGGAATTTATACTTTTTGCAGATTTGACAGACTGTTTTTCCTTTCAGCATTGATTCTGTTTTTGTTAATCCCCTCATTTGCCATGGCCGAAGAGCAGGAGGAGCTTTTCCCGGGATTCATTCCGTCTCTCAAGGTGGGTGTGAATTCGGACGATAATATATATCGATCTCCATTGGATAAAAATAGCGACACCATAATCACCGCCTCTCCGTCATTGTCCCTGCTCGCCCTTTATGGCAAACACAGCTTCAAGGGGAGCTATAAGGGGGATTATGGGCAATTCCAGGAATATTCTGATGAAAACTACTGGGACCACAAGGCCGCTATGTGGATTGGTCTGGACCTGTCCAGGATTGTCAGCGTAAAGGTGGAGGGTGAGTATCTTAGCGGACATGAGCTCAGGGGCTATTCCGGAACTCGGACCAAGATGGATTCAAAGCCAGATACTGTTTTGCAGGATTGGATTTCCGGACAGATAACCATTGGTCGTCGCGAAAACACCCTCCAGTTCGTCTTGACCGCTGAGGGATTGAACAGGCAATACACCAACAACGATCAGGAATCGAGGGACAGGAAAAGAAGCGATGCCAAGTTGATGATGTATTACAACTTGAGCAACAAAACCTCTCTGTTGGTGGAAGCCTCCACGGCCAAAATTGAATTTGTAAATCCTGCGATTGTGGATCTGGACAGCCAGGAAACAAGCTTGCGCATCGGGATAAAGTGGGAAGCCACAGCGATGACAAGAGGCCAGATTCTTGTGGGACAAATCACAAAAACCCTGGATGATCCAGAATTGGATTCGTTTTCCGGGCTGGGAGTTACAGGGGTGATCCACTGGCAGCCGAAGGATCGCATCAGGCTGAGCATGGTTCTGACCAGGGCAACGGCCGAAACGGCGGAAATTGGGTCAAGTTATTACGTTACCAGCCGCTCTCTGCTGATGGTTGATTATGACTACAGTGACCGGCTGGAAGTTGGCGCCTATATCGACTATCAAAACGATAAGTTCAGCAACATCCGGGAGGACAGTCTGGAATATATTGGCGCCCAGGCCAATTATAGCCTTGCGAGATGGCTTACAATGAACATGCGCTATAGATATGAATCGAGAAGCTCCAATATAGAGGATTACACATACAAGGCTAATATCGTGGCCATTGCGTTGGTGATGGAAGCCATGTAAAATTGTATGAACTTTAAAGTTTATACAATTGTGTCAAAATACCTTGTTTCATTGTCGTTGCTGGCGGCCATTATAGGCTCTGACGGCGTAGAAAATTACAAAATCGGCGCCGGGGACCTTTTGTCCATTATTGTCTTTGGCGAGGAAGACCTGAGCCTCAAGCAAGTTCGGGTCAACAGCAATGGAACCATTTCCTATCCTCTGGTCGGCGAGATAACAATCTCCGGGCTCACATCCAGGGAGGCGGAAAAGCTCATAGAGAAAATGCTTCTCGACGGGTATCTGAAAAAGCCGGAAGTCAACATCTCCATTCTGCAGTACCGTATGTTCTATGTGCATGGCGAAGTGCGCAGGCCGGGGGGCTATCAGTATGTGGAGGGTTTGACGGTGGAAAAGGCCATCGCCCTGGCGGGGGGGTTGACGCAACGCGCCTCGGAAGGAAAGATCACAATGATCCGGGAGAAAAACGATAATAAAGTGGGTGAATCGGTCAAAATGGACATTGCCGTATCCCCGGGAGATGTTATCACAGTAGGTGAGAGTATATTTTAACCGTGTCCATGAATGATTCAAATCCCATCCAACATCCTATTGATGAGTACCCTGGAAAGCGGGACAAACCCCGTATGGCGACCTTTCATATGGATCATGGCGACAACGAGCCTAATATAGAAGAAATCCTTGGTACTGTAAAAAAATACAAATGGGGGATAATCAGCGTCTGTTTTATCACCACGGTTATGGGTGTCTTATGGGCCAGTTCTCTGACTCCCATATACCAGGCCCAAGTGACCCTGCTGGTGGAGCCGGAGCAGCCCAAGGTGGTTTCCATGGACGTGATGACCAACACCTCCAATATATATTTCTTCTACAGAACCCAGGAACAGATAATACAAAGCAGGAAAGTCGCCAACGCCGTGGTGGAAAAGCTCAAGCTGAGCGAGAACAAGGAGTTCACCGGAGAGAAGGAGGAAGGGGAAAAAACACGCCCATCACTGCGACAATGGCTCAGGGAGGCTTTTGCTTCCAAAGAAGAAGATCCGGAAAAGGAGAAAGAGCAGGGGGAGGAATATAAGCCCAATTACGCCGGGATGGTGCAAGCAGGCGTCACGGCCACCACAGGGGAAGACAGCCAGATAATCACCATCACATATGAATCCGACAATCCCCAGCTGGCTGCGGAGATCGCCAATGGATTGGCCGAGGCCTATATAGAATCCGGGCTGGAAGCGCGGCTCTCCATGATGCGAAAGGCCACATCATGGCTGAGTGAAAGACTGGCTGAATTGCGGGACAAACTCTCCGAATCAGAGATGCAATTGAGCGTATATCAGTCCAATGAAAGGATTATGGACTCACAAAGCCAGCATGAGATGATGCGCCGAAAGCTTGTGGGAGTCACGGAAAAACTGGTGCTGGCCCAGACACAACGGCTGGAAGCGGAAACCCGATATCGGCACGTAAAAGAGGTCATGCAAAATGATAAAAACTATAATTCCCTCAGCGCCATTCTAAACAGCCCCCTGGTGGACAAACTAACGATGGAGCAGGTTCGGCTGGAGCGGACCCTGGCGGAACTGGAACAGCGATATGGCCACAAACATCCCACCTTGATCCGGGCCCGATCCGACATGGAAGAAGCCAGGCAGCGGCTGCGAGAAGAGATCATCACAGTGTTCGACAGCATGAAAAAAGAATATGAACTTGCCATGGAAAACGAAGCGAGCCTGGCCAACCTTAGCGAAGAGACGAAAAACGAAATCAGGCTCATAAAGATGAAGGAATTTGAGCTTTCCAAAAGGGAGAGGGAAGTGGCCACGAACAGGCAGCTTTATGAGACCTTCCTGTCCAGATTCAAGGAGACCAATATAACGCAGGACGCCAGCTTCACAAACGTGCATGTCATCGACAAGGCCCAAGTCCCCATGTATCCTGTGAAGCCAAGGAAAAGAATGATCGTGGCGTCCTCATTGTTTGGTGGATTGATAATAGGAATTCTGCTGGCCTTTGTAAGAGAGAAATTCGACAAAACTTTTAGTCACTGGGAGGATGTGGAAAAAATCCTCCAATTGCCCGCCCTGGGGGCCATCCCTTTTATGAAGTCCATTGATATCGGAAAATATATCCTGGGGCGTGATCTGCTGAAAAATCCCAATGAACGATTCGCCGAAACCATACAAGATGTACGCACCAGTATATTGCTGGCCAATCTTGATGCGGCGCCGAAGGTGATCATGGTCACATCATCGGCGCCGGAGGAAGGGAAAACAAGCTTCACCTGCAACCTTTCATTTTCCTTCGCAAACCTGGGCAAAACCTTGCTGGTGGATCTGGATCTTCGCAAGCCCAGGCTGCCCAAGGTTTTGGGGCTCAAACAATCTCCCGGATTGGTGGAGTTGCTTTCCGGGGCGGTGAAAATGGAGGATGCGATCCAGCAGGACGAGAATCATCCTAATATGCAATATCTAACCTCAGGCATCAAGGCGCATAATCCTCTGGAGATAATCTCCTCCAGAAAGTTCAAGGATACAATAGCCGAATTGAGGGAAATATACGATTACGTCCTGATTGACACAGCTCCCGTCATGTTGTTCAGCGATGCCCTGGTGGTGGGGCAAATGGCCGACGCCGTGCTCATGATGATCAAAGCGGACCAAACGCCATACCACATTGCCCGAGAGACGCTGAAAAGGCTGAGATCCTCCAACATTCCCCCTCTGGGGGCGGTTTTGTCCCACGTTGATTTCACCCGCAACAAATCGGGATACTACCATTACTATTCCAGCTACTACAGCGATCGCGACGACCATTGAGGAAAAAGACAAGCTGAGGTGGAAGACATTCCAAGGCGTAACAAAATCATTCTCGGCGCGGTGGGCGGCGCCATGTTGCTGCTGGCGTCTGTTTCCCTGACCCTGGGCGTGGCCGATATGTTTTCAATCGCGGCCCGACAAAAAATCACAAATTGGCAATATGACAGAAATATCGAGAAGACATCCGATTGGGACATTGCTTTGGGACGCCAGATGTGGGCTGTTTCTTTGAACCCGCTTCACCCTGGATACATGGCGGACCTGGGGATGATTCTGGAATGGAAGGCCACCTCTATGCCGCCTTGGAAAGAGCAGGCGATGGTATATGGCAAACTGGCGGCGGAGCAATATCGAAAGGCGATCCATGCGCGCCCATCCTGGAGTGTGGGATGGATCCACCTGGCAAAGGTAAAAGCGTATTTCAACGAATTCGACGCGGAGACGTTTAACGCCATGCAAAACGCGATAATCCTGGATCCCCGTCGGCTGGATGTCCGGCTGACTGCCATTTCCATCGGCCTTGCCTCATGGGATATCATGCCCAGGGAGAGCCGGGAAATCCTGGGAACCACCATCATCAAGGTGATCCAAAACCGGGCGGACGCCAGAGTGGTATTCAAGATGGCGGTGGATATGGGGCGGGAGGATGTCCTGGAGAGCCTTGCGCCCAA